>CADAXH010000035.1 GCA_902791785.1 uncultured Ruminococcus sp.
CGCACTGATAACCAACAGCGAACCATGTCCATTTTGCGCTGTTCATCTCACGCTTGATTGCTCCGATAGCTGCAAAGCACGGTGCGCAGAGCAGGTTAAACACGAGGAAAGAGAAGCCGGCAAACTTTGTAGCGAACGATGCTGCAATTCCTGCCCAGTTACCGAACAGAATTCCCATTGTTCCGACAATGTTCTCTTTTGCAACAAGTCCTGTAACTGAAGCTACAGCTGCTTTCCAGTTGCCCCATCCAAGAGGAGCAAACAGCCATGCAAAAGCTCTTCCGATGTATGAGAGAATTGAATATTCCATCTCTTCTTCTGCAAGCATACGGAATGATCCTTCGACCCAACCGAAGTATGATGTGAACCATACGACAATTGTTGAAAGCAGGATGATTGTTCCGGCTTTCTTAATGAATGACCAGCCTCTTTCCCATGTTGAACGGAGTACATTCTTTACTGTAGGCAGGTGGTATGCCGGAAGCTCCATGACGAACGGAGCCGGATCACCTGAAAACTTCTTTGTCTTCTTAAGAATTACACCTGAAATGATTATTGCAGCCATTCCTATGAAGTACGCAGAAACAGCGACCCATGGTGACTTACCAAACAAAGCGCCTGCAACCATTCCTATAAACGGAAGTTTTGCTCCGCACGGGATAAATGTTGTAGTCATTATCGTCATACGTCTGTCGCGCTCGTTTTCAATTGTTCTTGTAGCCATAATGCCCGGAACTCCGCATCCTGTTCCTACAAGCATAGGAATGAAGGATTTACCTGACAAACCAAACTTTCTGAAAATTCTGTCAAGTACGAATGCAATTCTTGCCATGTATCCGCATCCTTCAAGTATTGCAAGGAGGAGGAACAGAACGAGCATCTGAGGTACGAATCCAAGAACAGCACCTACACCGGCAACTATACCATCCTGAATAAGTCCGTAAAGCCAGACAGGTACTCTCGGGTTTCCTTCTGCATCAAGCAGAGCCTTGTCAAGAAGTGCGGGAACACCCGGAACCCATACGCCGTCATCTGCCGGATCAGGTTCTTCAAAACCGGCCTCTTCAAAATATTCAATAGCATCTTTGAATGTCATCGCATTTGTGCTGTCTTTGTCTGCATTGTCAGGCACTTTATCGAAATATACCGTAACGGTGGATTCTTCAAGTGTCTCGTCATCCATTACATCAGCTTCCTGTGAAGCTTCTTCAGATGTAAAACCTTTGAGTTCTGCAATAAATGCTTCTTCATCAAATGTTTCATCTTCTGTATCAAAATAGAATCCATAAGCTGAAAGAGCAATTGTTGCTGCATTGTAGTTTTCGGCTTTTTCTTCGTATTTCGCCTGGCCTATTCCGAACAGGTGATAACCGTCTCCGAACAGTCCGTCGTTTGCCCAGTCAGTTGCAAATGAACCGATGCTTACCATGGATATGTAATAAACAAGGAACATGATGACTGCAAAAATAGGAAGTCCGAGCCATCTGTTTGTGACTATTTTGTCTATCTTGTCGCTCTTTGTGAGCTGATGTTCTTTTTTCTTTTTATAGCATGCCTTAATGACATTTGCTATATATACGTATCTCTCGTTTGTGATAATGCTTTCTGCATCGTCGTCGAGTTCTTTTTCTGCTGCTTTTATGTCTTCTTCAACGTGAGCCAGTGTCTCTTCGTCAATCTTCAATGATTCGAGAACTTTTTCGTCACGCTCAAATATTTTTATGGAGTACCATCTCTGCTGCTCTTCCGGAAGTCCGTGAACCACTGCCTCTTCAATGTGTGCAAGAGCATGTTCAACAGGGCCTGAGAAAGTGTGCTGCGGTATTGTCTTGCCGTTTTGTGCAGCGTCGATTGCAGCCTCAGCTGCTTCTGTTATTCCTGTTCCTTTCAGAGCGGAGATTTCAACAACTTTACATCCGATCTGTCTTGACAGTTCCTGGATGTTTATCTTGTCGCCTTCCTTCTGCACGATATCCATCATGTTTATTGCGACAACTACCGGAATTCCGAGTTCTGTAAGCTGTGTTGTCAGATACAGGTTTCTTTCAAGGTTTGTTCCGTCAACGATGTTGAGTATTGCGTCCGGTCTTTCACCGATGAGATAGTTTCTTGCCACTACCTCTTCCAATGTGTAGGGAGAAAGTGAATAAATACCCGGAAGGTCAGTTACGACGACGCCTTCGTGTTTCTTGAGATTTCCCTCTTTTTTCTCCACAGTAACACCCGGCCAGTTTCCGACAAACTGATTGGATCCGGTCAAGGCATTGAATAATGTTGTTTTTCCACTGTTGGGGTTACCCGCCAGTGCAATTCTTATGTTCATATATTATTCCTTTCTGTTCTTTCGAACCTTGATTGGTTAGTCTTGGCTAACCAATGGCTGAAAAAAATATTCTTTATTCAACTTCAATCATTTCAGCATCCGCTTTACGGATAGACAGTTCATAATTTCTTACGCTGATTTCGATTGGATCTCCCAGAGGAGCAACTTTTCTGACATAGACGGATGTGTTCTTTGTAATTCCCATATCCATTATGCGGCGTTTCACTGCCCCTTCGCCGTGCAGTTTGACTACAACTGCAGTCTCTCCGATTTTTACATCTCTGAGTGTTTTCACTTTGTTTCCTCCCGTATATGTTAAACCATTATTTTTTTTGCCAATTCGTCACTGACTGCCACTCTGCTCTCTTTAACCTTGACAATCAGGTTTTTGCCCAGAGTATTGATTATGACGATCTCGCTTCCGGCGTTAAACCCGAGATTTTCAAGATGCTGTTTTACTTCAGGGCTTCCGCCAATCTTCTTTATAATGAGCGGCTCTCCTGTATCAGCCAAGCACAGCGGTATCATATATCCTCCGATTTTTTGGTTAGTTATTGCTAACCTAAAGCATTAAATTATTGGTTAGTCTCTCCTAACCGCAAGTAATTATAGTTAGCGAGCGCTAACTTGTCAAGTCTTTTTTGTTGAATATTTGTTTTTGTTGTAGTAAAATGACATTGTAACCGGAAAAAGGAGGAAAACTCACATGGAAATGCATGAATCGGGAGAAATGTATCTTGAAACAATATATGTCCTGTCTCAAAAGAACCCCGTTGTACGAGGAATAGATATCTGTTCTCATATGGGTTTTTCAAAACCCTCAGTGAGCCGCGCAATCGGACTGCTCAAAAAAGACGGATATATTACAACTGACGATCAGAAATACATCAGGCTGACTGATGCAGGTGAAAAAATAGCAAAAAGGATATATGAGCGTCACACACTTCTCACAAAGCTCTTTATGGACATCGGAGTTGACGAGGAGACGGCAACAGAAGACGCCTGCAAGATAGAACACTATCTGAGCGACAAGACTTTCGAAGCTATTAAAACATACGCAAAAAAGTGCAAATAACAGATTTTGACCGCTCCGAACCGGGGCGGTCCTGATATATATAAGGAAAACATAATAATTGTGTGATATAATTCTTATTGAAATTACAGGTGCTTTGGGGGATTTATGAAAAAAACATTTTCTGTATTGCTGGCAATAATGTTCTTGTCTTCTGTTGTTTTCTTTTCTGTTTCGTGCAACAAGAACACTGAAACCGAAACAAGCATAACTACTGAAAAAACGACAGCAGCTGATGTTACAACAGCAGTTACAAGTGAAACAACAACGGAGAGCAGTACGTCGGATTCAGTTGAGACGACAACTGAAACAGAGACAAGTGAGTCAGAAGAAACAACTGAGACAGAAACTGCCACGACAGATTCCGGGACAGTCATACCTGCAGACAAAGATTTTGACGAAAACAATATAGTATTTACTTTTGCCGCATTAAGCGACACACATATAGACAGCACAAGCGGCGTTACGGCAAACAAGTTTGTAAGTGCTCTCACTCAACTCAGGGAAAGAGCAGGCAAAGACTGCGAATCCGGTCTGGGAGCTGTATTTGTCGCAGGTGACCTGATAAACAACGGACACAGCGACCGCGGTTACTACAAAGAAATTACATATTTTGCTGATCTGTACGAATCTGTTCTTGACCCGGAAAATGTCCCTATGGTATTCTGCATAGGAAATCATGACACATTGTCCGAATGGAAAAGCTATACCGTTGAAGAGAGCAGACTTTTCAATTCTTATCTTGATGACGTTTACTCTTCCACAGATACTGACATGCAGGCACTCAATAACCTTGGATGCAGACACTGTGTTATAGATAATTATCACGTCCTGGCCATTACTCCGTGCACAACAACTCCTGTCAATTACACTGACGAGGCAAAGGAATGGCTTGACAATACCCTGAACGAAATAACAAGCAAGAATCCTGATCAGTATGTTATAGTCCTGACTCATCCCATGATATATGACACAGTCTACGGAAGCACTCTCGGAAAACACTGGTATACAGAAGATCTGACAGACATATTGAGCAAGTATCCTCAGGTAGTCACATTCAGCGGACACCTTCACTTCCCTCTCAATGACCCGAGAAGCATAATGCAGACTTCATTTACTTCGCTTGGATGCGGAAGCGTCAAGTACATGGCAATTGAAGACGGCAATTATCTCGACATGGCAAGCGCCACAACTATGAAAGACAGAGATCTGTTTTCACAGGGGCTGCTTGTTGAAGTCGACGAAAACGGAAACATGAGATTCATCCGAATGGATTTCTATCACGAAGAAGTGATTGGAGAATACTGGGAAATATCTCATCCGGATGAAAACAATACGCATCTGACAAAATATACCAAAAAACGCGGAAACGAAGAAAACAACGACCCGCCAACTCCACCTACGAATCTCGCTTATTCATACATAACAGACAGTACAACCGGCACAATAAACCTCAAAGTTACTTTTGAAGCCGGTAAAGACGATGAATTTGTTCATGACTATGCAATAACTTTGTACAAAGACGGAAAAGCAGTAAGGAATTACGGCATATTGGCCGACTTCTACCTGCACAGCAAAACGTCAGGAATGAAAAAGGTATTTGTTGCAGATCTCGGAACCATAAGTGATGGTACATTTGAACTTGAAATCGTTTCAATTGACTCATGGGGCGCAAGAAGTGAGCCTTCAAAAATAACAATGGTCATTGAAAAGAACGGAGATCCTCCGGTAACCAGGGAGAATGCTCCTCTTTCGCTCTATGCTGACTTTGATTTTTCAAATGGTGAAATAACAGAAAAGACAGGAAACATAAAAATCAAGAACCACGGAGCTGTAGTTGAAAAAACAAATGTTTCTTTCAACGGAAAAAACTATCTGGTCGATGCACTCAACACTTCAGGCGATAATTATACACTGTGCACTTTCAATAGTATTGCCACGCCCGGTGAAATGAAAACGTTTGCAGAAAGAGGCTTTTCTGTCGAAGCATTCTTCTCCACTGACAACAACGGAAAAGCTCAGGGAGTTGTTTGCGGAACACAGGCAGGCGGATGGGGACTTGCTGTTAATGCACAGTACAAACCATATTTCATCACAGGATACGGAACACAGGGAAAATACAACCCGAGTGTCATTTCACCTGATACATTATCCAAAGGCACATTGTTACATGTTGTCGCAGTTTATGACGTTGAAGAATTGACTTCGTCAATATATGTAAACGGAGAACTCAAAGCAACTCAGAGCATAGATCCTGTCTTCTGTGTCGGAAGCGGTCTGACATTCAATTATTTCTGCCTCGGAGCTGATATAACAGGAGGGCTCGTCGGAGGTGATTTCCAATCAAGCAATATGGTAATCCTTGATGCAAAGATTTATGAGGGAGTATTGAATCAGGATAATGTAAGTGCTGCATACAATGCTGCTGTGGAATCATTGAGCAACTCTTAACGTATAGATTGAAAAAAGCAAATTAAATATATAAACAAGTCCGATTAAAATGGCATTCATGCGCTGATTTAATCGGACTAGTGTTATATTTTGCAAGGCGAAAGAACCCGTTTTCGGAACAAAATTTAAATCATAGGATATTTCCATATATTTGGTATCATTAACCACGTTATGCGAAATTTATCAACATGATTTCGCATAGATTTCGCATCGTTTCGCATGGATTTCGCATGGATTTCGCATGGATTTCGCATCGTTTCGCATGGATTTCGCATTGTTTCGCATGGATTTCGCATACAATTTCGCGTTTAGGATAAGAATCAGTTTTCCTGTTTTTTATTGCTTATCACTTTCTTCTGCCACGACTTTTTACCGCACTCCGGGCATTTCATATAACGTGTCCGGCCCATGTGCATCGCCATATTCACGGATTTGTATGTCGGAACGTATCTGTGCCCGCATTTTCGGCATTCGTAATACCCTGCGACCTGCTCTATGCGAAGTGAAAATGCCACGCATATGATGAATTGTACTATTCCAACGCCGACCGGCAGGAAGAACGCCCAGATTGGCTTTTCAAGCATCATGAATATTATGCCCACTGCAATCATGGCAAAAAAGAATACAGCGGAAGTCAGACCGATGACGATCTCCATTGTCAATAGTCTTTTGTCGGATTGTTCTTTCTGCCTGATCATTTCAATCAGGCTTTTTTCCATTTGTTCATTATAGTTTTCCATTGAAACTACCTCCCCACTCAATAAATCGTTGACCGTGACACCCAGGATTGCGCACAGTTCAAGCATGCTTGAAGCATCCGGCAGGGATTTGCCTGTTTCCCATTTCGAAACCGCGCGGTCGGTGATGCCTAGTTTTTCAGCAAGTTGAGCTTGTGTCAGATTCTGTCTTTTTCTTTTTTCTGCAATGAATCTGCCAATTTTTAATTGATCCATTTTTTCGTCCTCCTTTCACTTCCATTGTAGACGAACAAGCCCGATAATAACACGAACTATCGGTTGAGTGGGGAAAAATCAACCTCCGATAGAACCAATTTCCGATTTGTCTTTTTCTTTTTTAATAATTTCGAGGAGAAGTGTGAACAACAAATTCAACAAAAAAACAATAACCTCTTTTGCCGTGGCAGACGAAAGAGGTTATTTCATGGCGGAGAGGAAGGGATTCGAACCCTTGTGCGCTTGCGCGCAAACTGATTTCGAGTCAGCCCCGTTATGACCTCTTCGATACCTCTCCATATGCTTTTGGATTTTACCACACGGTTAGTATTTAATCAATACCAAACTGCTCAGCTGAAATCCAAAATATCACTAAGTATTGTATTTGAGACAAGAAGACCTGCTCTTGTCAATCTGAACCCCTTATCGGTTCTTTTTGCATATTTCAGATCAATATACTTCTGGATTTTTTCACCGTAATCCTCTTCCAGGTCTCTTCCGAATCTCAGTTTGTACTCTTTGGCTTCAACTCCTCTCGCAAGTCTGAGTCCCAGCATAATATACTGAGTAGCCTGCTGATCCAGCGTGAGTTTTTCGCTTTTTTCAACATTGGAAAAATAATCCGTTGGTTTTGAAATGAAGCCGTACAAATCCTTTGTGTATGAATACAGTTCCCCGTTGATAAATGAAGCGGCTCCGGGACCGAATCCTATATAATCTCCGCTCTTCCAGTATCTGCAGTTGTGTCTGCACATCATTCTCTTCTTGGAAAAATTGGATATCTCATATTGTGTATATCCGGCCTTTTCGAGTCTCTTGGCTGCATGAATGTACATATTGTACTGCACGTCTTCGTCAGGTATTTTGGCAAGCAGTTCCTCCTGGCTTGCCAGAGGAGTTCCCTCTTCAACTCTCAGTCCGTAAAAGGAAATATGTTCCGGATCTAGAGAAGTGACATAATCGATTGTATTCATGAGAGTCTCTTCTTTCTGACCGGGAAGAGCATACATTATATCTACGTTTATATTCCTGAATCCAAGCATCCTTGCAAGCATATATGAACTTTCAAAACCGCTTTTGTCGTGAATTCTCGAAATCATTTTCAGTTCGTCGTCATCTGCACTCTGAAGTCCCATGCTCAGTCTGTTTATTCCGCAGTTCAGATAACTCTTTATTTTAAACGTGTCAAGTGTTCCCGGATTGGATTCAATCGTTATTTCGGGGTTGTCGACAAACCTGATTACGGATTTCAGTGTCTCCATTGTTTCGACAATATATTTGGGATCAACGCAGGACGGAGTTCCGCCGCCTATGTACACGGAATCGGCAGTCCAGTCTTTGAGATAAGATTTGAAACTCATTATCTGTTCTTTCAGAGCGCGAAAATACTCTCCTGCTTCAAATAACTGTGTCACAGAATAGAAATCGCAGTATGAACATTTGTGCACGCAGAAAGGAACGTGAATGTATACCCCTAGTTTTTTCAAGCGGAACCTCCGGTTTGTTAGTCTTCTTCGTCCATCTTCAGAACTGCAGTAAACGTTTCCGGAGGTACTTCTACGGATCCGAGTTTACGCATTTTCTTTTTGCCTTCTTTTTGTTTTTCGAGCAGTTTCTTTTTTCTTGTTATATCTCCGCCGTAGCACTTTGCAAGGACGTCTTTTCTCATTGCCTTGACAGTCTCTCTGGCAATGACTCTTCCTCCAACAGATGCCTGAATCGGTATTTCAAACAATTGTCTCGGAATGTTGTCCTTCAGTGCGACCGCTATCTTTCTTCCTCTTGTGTACGCATTGTCCGCAAATACTATAAACGACAAAGCGTCTACTTTTTCGCCGTTTATGAGGATGTCAAGCTTGACAAGATTGCTCGTCATATATCCTTTGAGCTCATAATCAAGCGAAGCATACCCTTTGCTCCTGCTCTTCAGCGAATCAAAGAAGTCATATATTATTTCATTGAGCGGGAGGGTGTATCTGAGTTCCGCCCTCTTCGTATCAATATATTTCATGTTTATGTAGATGCCGCGTCTCTTCTGGCAGAGATCCATTATTCCGCCTACGTATTCTGTAGGTACTATGATGTTGGCATCCACAACAGGCTCCTGGGCCTCGTCTATCTCGTCGGGATCCGGATAAACCGCAGGGTTGTCTATGAGTCTGGTCTCTCCGTTTTTCATGAGAACTTTATATATAACGCTCGGAGCAGTCGTTATTATGTCGAGATCAAATTCTCTCTCAAGTCTCTCCTCCATTATTTCCATGTGCAACAGACCAAGGAATCCGCATCTGAATCCGAATCCGAGCGCAATACTCGTCTCAGGTTCAAATGTGAGAGAAGCGTCATTCAGCTGAAGTTTCAGAAGTGCGTCCTTGAGTGCCTCATAATCGGCTCCGTCTTCAGGATAAATACCTGCAAATACCATCGGCTGTGCCTTTTTGAATCCTGGAAAAGGCGTGTCTGTAGGTCTTGATTCTTCAGTCACAGTATCACCGACGCGTGTATCTGAAACAGTCTTTATGCTTGCCGTGATATATCCGACTTCTCCCGCTGAAATCTCGTCTGACGGGACAAGTCCGAAAGCTGACATGTAGCCAACTTCCACAACATCAAAAACAGCACCTGTGTTCATCATCTTTATTCTTGTTCCGGCCCTGACTTTTCCGTCCTGAACCCTTACATAAACGACAACACCTTTGTATGAGTCGTAATAAGAATCGAAAATAAGGCATTTGAGCGGAGCATTTTCGTCTCCGGAAGGAGCGGGAACGTCAGTGACAATTCTTTCAAGAAGGTCTTTTACATTGAGACCGGTCTTGGCAGATACACAGGGACAGTCCGAAGCAGGTATTCCTATGATGTCTTCAATTTCTTTTCTTGTTCCTTCTATGTCTGCAGAAACGAGATCTATTTTGTTTACAACGGGAAGAATCTCCAGATTGTTTTCGATGGCGAGATAGGTGTTTGCAAGCGTCTGGGCTTCTATTCCCTGAGTTGCGTCGACGACGAGGAGCGCTCCCTCGCATGCTGCGAGCGAACGTGATACTTCATAGTTGAAGTCCACATGTCCGGGAGTATCTATGAGATTGAACTCATAAGTGTTTCCGTCATCGGATTTGTAGGACATTTTGACTGCTCTTGCCTTTACGGTAATTCCCCTCTCGCGTTCAATGTCCATATTGTCGAGAATCTGTTCTTCCATCTCTCTTTTGGACACGCTGTCAGTCAATTCGAGTATTCTGTCGGCAAGTGTGCTCTTGCCGTGATCTATATGTGCAATTATTGAAAAATTGCGTATCAGGTTTCTGTCTGCCATTCGAACTCCAAAGTGTGTTTTTGTTGTATGTAATTATACCAATATCATCGCCTTACCGCAACAAGAAGATGGGTATGAATATATTGTTAACAATCTGTTTTTTTCACTTGTTTTTGTTTACTTATCTTAATTAATTAGATATAATATCCTGGTAATACGCATCGATTGAGTCAAATGGACAAACCGGTGTAATCTTAAGAGAATTGTAGGTAAAAATGCATGGTTAATCAAAATGTCGAATTCATCAAATCGTATGACCCTGAAGTTGGTGCTGCAATGTAGGACGAACTCAAAAGACAGAGAACTTTTATCGAACTCATTGCATCAGAAAACATTGTATCCGAAGCAGTAATGGCTGCTATGGGATCACATCTCACAAACAAATATGCTGAAGGATATCCGGGGAAAAGATACTACGGCGGATGTGCATACGTTGATGTTGTTGAAGATATAGCAAGAGAAAGAGCTAAAAAGCTGTTCGGTGCAGAACATGCAAACGTACAGCCTCACAGCGGCGCGCAGGCAAATACCGCAGTATATTTCGCACTTCTCAATCCCGGTGACACAGTTATGGGAATGAGCCTCGACTGCGGAGGCCACCTCACTCACGGAAGCCCCGTAAACCTCTCAGGAAAATATTATAACTTCGTACCTTACGGAGTAAGCGAAAAAGACTGCAGAATCGATTACGATCAGCTCAGAGACCTTGCAAAGAAGAACAGCCCGAAACTCATTGTGGCAGGCGCTTCCGCATATCCGAGAATCATAGATTTCAAGACAATTTCCGAAATCGCAAAAGAGGTCGGCGCATACTTCATGGTTGACATGGCTCACATCGCAGGACTTGTGGCAACAGGTTATCACCCAAGCCCGGTTCCGTATGCAGACATCGTAACCACAACAACCCATAAGACCCTCAGAGGTCCGAGAGGCGGCATGATTCTCTGCAAGGAAGAACTCGCTAAACAGATTGACAAATCCATATTTCCGGGAACACAGGGCGGTCCGCTTGAGCATGTCATCGCTGCAAAAGCAGTATGTTTCGGCGAAGCACTGAGACCCGAATTCAAGACATACGCAGGACAGATCATCAAGAATGCAAAAGCTCTTGAATCATCACTTCTCGAAGAAGGATTCGACCTTGTATCGGGCGGAACAGACAACCACCTGCTCCTGGTTGACCTCAGAAGCAAACACATAACAGGAAAAGAACTTGAGCACAGACTCGACGAAGTAGGCATCACATGCAACAAGAACGCCATCCCGTTCGATCCTGAAAAACCGTTCGTAACAAGCGGAATAAGACTCGGAACTCCTGCCGTCACATCAAGAGGATTCAAAGAGGAAGACTGCAGACTCATAGGAAAACTCATCTCGAGAACAGTCACAAGCTTTGAGACCGACAAGGACTCCATAAAAGCAGAAACAGAAAAACTCTGTCTCGCCCATCCTATATATGAAGACTGATCTTAAAAAGGTTTCAGACAACCTTTTCAAAGTTCTTCAGGAAAGCAGAGTTACATTCGGAACAGCAGAATCATGCACCGGAGGTCTGATTGCGAAAACAGTGACAGATATCTCCGGTATTTCCGAATTCTATCTCGGTTCCGTCGTCTCATATTCCAATTCAGTCAAAGAAAACGTTCTGGGAGTAAAAGAAGAGACTCTGAAAGAATTCGGCGCAGTGTCAGCTGACACGGCAAAGCAGATGGCTGAAGGGACATTGAATGTAATAGGCTGCGATTATTCCGTTTCAACAACCGGAATCGCAGGTCCCGGCGGAGGCACGGCAGAAAAGCCCGTAGGACTTGTATACATTGCAAGTGCGGGAAAAGGAAAAGAGACAAAAGTCACAAAGAACCTGTTTTCAGGCACAAGAGAAGAGATACGCATGCAGGCAACTGAAAAGGCGCTCACCATGCTCATCGAACAGATAGAAGAATAAAGAGGTCAAAAATGGCTGCAGCAGGAAGAATCATAGACTATTATGAATTCGCCACCGAACTCAAACAGGGAGTCGGCGGTGCATATGTCTTTTGCGGCCAGGAAGACGGAATAAAAAAAGGCTGCCTCTCGGCAGTGTACAAAAAAATAATGTCGGCTGAAGGAATGGAAGTTTTCAACAACTATTCAGTTTCCTTCGGCACCGGGGATGATCAGCTCGACAAAATAGAAAATGCTGTCAGTTCATTTCCCATGATGCAGGATCAGATTCTTGTCGTTGTTTCGGACCTTAATTTCGCACAGGCAAACAAAGAGACAAAAGAAGGTCTTTCGGACCTGTGTTCAAGGTGCGGAAAAGAGACTGTCCTCGTTATATATTTCAGAGGAAGCGAAGTCGACACGGGTTACGGATTTGAAAAATCCGAATTTGTGAAACTCTTTCAGTCAAACGCCACAATAGTCAAGTTTGACAAGCCCACTCCCGGTAAATTCCAGGCATGGGCAAAGAAGAAAGCCTTTTCAAACGGATGGATTCTTTCAGACCCGGCAGCTGAACTCTTTTCGTACATGTGCGACTGCTCAATGATGCAGGGCGAAGCAGAACTTGAAAAACTGAACGCCTTTGCATTGTCGCGTGAAGAACATTACACAGTCACCGAAGAAGACGTGAGAATGGTATGCACAGAAGCCCCGAGAGAAGGAGCTCCCTTTGCGATGTCCAATGCCGCATACAAGTGGAGCCTCAAGGAAATGCTTGAAGTATTCAGAAAAGCGAGGGACGACAGAGAGGAACCGATAATGGTTCTGTCCATGCTTATCAGCATTTATTCGGACATGCTCATGTTCAAAGCCGCCCTGAATTCAGGACTGGGTTTCCCTCAGGCGTGCGAAGAGACAAAAATAAAGGGATACAGGGCAAACCTCATAAATGATGCAGTATCCAAACCCAACATTTCCATAATTGAAAATGCTTTGAATGAAGCATACAGAACAGACGTCAAACTGAAAAGCGAGACAACCGACAGCTGGGTACTTCTTGACATGCTGGCTGCAAAAATATATACTCCCGCATCGCTGAGGAAATAGCCATGCTGAACATATCCAGGCCCATAATCGTGGAAGGAAAATATGACAGGGAAAAAATCCTGTCGATAGCGAATGCCAGAGTCATTACAACAAACGGATTCGGTATTTTCAAAGACAGCGAGCTCATAAAATACATAAGAAAACTTGCCGAAAAAGAAGGAATAATAGTTCTTACCGACTCGGACGGAGCCGGACTTGTAATAAGGAACAAGATCAATTCCATACTTCCGAAAGAAAAAGTTTTCAACATATATGTTCCTGAAATAAAAGGAAAAGAAAAACGGAAGAAGGAACCATCAAAACAGGGTCTTCTAGGAGTTGAGGGAATAGATTCCGCTTGGCTTGAAAACGCACTGTCATGTTTTGACGGCAAAGAGCCCGGAAAGAATGCATACATTTCAAAAACAGACATGTATCTTCTCGGTCTGTCAGGAAAGAGCGAGAGCGGAAAACTGAGAAAAGAGCTCGCAAAAAAACTTGATCTGCCGACAAACCTGTCGTCCACTTCCCTTTTATCCGCAATCAATTTACTAATATCTAAAGAGGAATTCATAAAGGCTTTGAACAGCCTTGGAATTAAGGATTATGAGTGAAAAAATTAATGCTTTAATCGACAAAATACTGACAAA
>CADAXH010000036.1 GCA_902791785.1 uncultured Ruminococcus sp.
GACAGCGGAACATACTTCGTTGACAGCGACAACATCGTAGTAAGTGAAGGCTAATACATAGCTTCACCTTAGGGAAAGTACTTGTGAATGATGATGGCGCAAGCCAAACTAATTCATAGGTTTTCCTAACCCTGATAATATAAGGAGGTCTTCAATCGAAGGCCTCCTTTAATTTACAAAAAACTGACCGGAATCAAATCCGGCCAGCTTTGAATAATATTATGTGTTAATACTTGAAATTCTTAATCATAGGAAGAAGTCTCAACAATGTTGTTCTCCTTCTCATGTACGGACTGTAGTGAATTGCGTTGTCGCAAAATTCTTTTGATATGTGTGCTTCTTCAATCGTGGTGACGCATCCTGCTTTTTTCATATGCTCTATGAACACTTTTTCATCAGGAAGATCTTCTCTGATTGTCTTCTTAATGTCTTCCCATCTGTTCTTGAAAGCTTCAATATCTACAAGGTTGCATATACTTGGAACATTGTATCCGATTACTTCTTTTCTGAATGAGGGGCTGTAGTGAGCCAGAACATCATCAAGATTCAGTCTTTCCGGTTCAACCTCTACAGTATCAAGTTCAAGCAGTCGCTTGTACAGAGGAATCAATTCGCACATTGCAACTCCCACCTTTTTTCCGTGGAAATCAGGCCACTCTCCCTTTTCGAGTTTGTGTATTTCCCAATAGTGGCTAACAACATGTTCTGCACCGGAAGCAGGTCTTGTGCATTTTGCAAGCTGCATTGCACATCCCGTAAGAATAAGTGCATCCATAATTGAACCGGCAGCATCAGGATCGTTGCTTGTTATTTTGTCTGTCATGTCCCAGACTGAGTTTGTGGCCTTTCTTACAAGTTTCACAATGTTTTCACAATAGTATTCTCCAGTTGTGTAATTGGCAACTTTCCAGTCAACAATTGCCATGTATTTTGCCATTATGTCTCCGTAGCCTGCTGCTTTGAGTTCAACCGGAGAATTTGCAAGTATTTCAGTATCTGCCAGAACAACTTTTGGCTGGCGGCACATATATGAAATTTTGAAATTGTTGTCTATAAGAGGAGCTGAGTCTGAAGCAAAACCATCCATTGAAGGAGCTGTTGCAAAAATGGCAAATGGTTTTGATGACTGTGCTGCTGCATATCTGCATATATCATTTACGGAACCAGTACCGATTGACAGGATTCCGTCAAATCCTTCGGCATCGCTTTTAATCTGAAGTGAATCAGACATTCTTGCATATCTCATGTCGGGATATACTTTTAACTGATAATCAAAGCCTTCTTTATCCAGGCTCTCAATCAATCCTTTTGAAGCATTCATTGCATTTTCATCAGATACAATGTATACTTTCTTTGGAAAACCTGCATCAACCAGTTCCTTTCCTACTTTCTCTACAAGACCTTTTTCCGCCTTGTATGTCTCAAGGTCAAAGAAGTGTTTCCTTCCGCAGGGACAATTTTCCAGTGAGTGAATAATACTTGTTAAATCCATAGTTTTACATTTCCTTTCGCACTACAATTATATGACCGCAGCGAAAAAAAATCAACTTTTGTAATGCAACATATATCCTTATTTTTCAAATGGAGGAATAAAATTGAAACCGACCAAAAGCAATGCGTCCTTTTTGAAATATCTGATTTGGGAACTTCTGATTCCGCTTGGCGTATGTAGTTTATTCATGATTGTATTTTCAATTCTGGAATTGAATTATTACTATTTGCCATATAGTCTTAATTTCACAATACAACTCTCATATAACATTTCATATTATCTGTATTCGGCATCAATATTTCTTATTTGCGGTATTGCATCAAATGCTTTGTTGACAGGAAAAGCGTCCGACAAAACATACGCATTGATAACAGGAACTTTCTCAATAGTTGTGATACCGTTTGTTATGTACCTGATTAAGCACATCTTTCTGGCAACTTCAATGAATCTTGACTCTATGGCTGAATACTTCAATTCGGATATTTACGCACTGATTGCCGACGGAGTAAAATATGTCATCTTTTTAATACCTGTTGTATCTCTTGCCATATACTATTTCAAAAAGAGTATTACATATGTCATAGAAAAACCATATTTTCTTCCAAAGAGTTCATTTCAGATAACAACACTGGTCTTTTACTCTGCCTGGTTTTTCGCATCAATTCTTATATTTGCATTTCAGAATCCGTCAGACAGAAACATAAGCGGACTTATAGTGGAACTTATTTATTCAATTGCGGGATACTTTTTGACGATTCTCGGGTATCTGCTGTTTTTCCACAGAAAAAAGGAAACCGTATAATACAACCCGAATTAATCAACAAATGTGTAATATCAAAGGCCGTAAAATAAAGTTTTTCTGATTAAGACAACAATTATTCACAAATTTATGATATAATTGTCGGCGTACATAAAACAAGGAGTAAGCAAAATGTATTACATCATATTCAATCCTCATTCAAACAACGGAAAAGGAAAAGAAAACGCAGAGAAAGTTTTCGAATATATAAAAGAAGAAAACACATTTACAGATATTACAACAATAAATTATTCTGAATATCTTCCGCAAATTACCGATGCTGACACATTGGTTATCTGCGGCGGGGACGGAACACTCAACAGATTTGTAAATGATTCCAAGGGCAATGAGCTTCCGAAGAACATTCTGTATTATGCAACCGGAACAGGAAACGATTTCCTTCGTGACATTGAAGCAAAGACAGAAGACGGACCGGTGGATATAAAGAAATATCTCGTTGATCTTCCTGTAGTTACGGTAAAAGGAAAAGAATACAAATTCATTGACAATGTTGGATTCGGAATAGACGGTTACTGCTGTGAAGTCGGAGACGAACTTCAGAAGACATCAGACGAACCTGTCAATTATACATCAATAGCTATTAAAGGACTTCTCGGAAAATTCAAACCCGCAAATGCTGTTGTTACAATTGACGGAGTCAAGACAGAATATAAAAAGGTATGGCTTGCACCGACAATGATGGGAAGATTCTACGGAGGCGGCATGATGCCGACGCCTGACCAGAAGAGATTGAATCCGGACCATGTTGTTTCGGTATTTGTATGGCACGGATCCGGAAAATTCAAAACACTGATCAATTTCCCGTCAATATTCAAAGGTGAACATCTGAAAAAAGACAAAATGTGCAAAGTTTTTACTGCACACAACGTAAAAGTTGAATTTGATTCACCGAAAGCTGTTCAGATAGACGGCGAAACAATCAAAGACGTAACATCATACGAAGTAAGATATTAAAAAATGACACCATGTATCAGTTCTCACTTTTACATGGTGTTAATTCTTTATAGAACAAATTTGTCAGGCAATAGTTCTGAAATTGTCCTTTCCACGTATTCTCCGTCAGGAGAAGCTTCAATAACAAGAAAATCCGGATCTACGAATTCTGTCATGAACTGCCGGCATGCCCCGCAAGGAGGTGTCGGCACTTTTTCTGTGCTGCCCACTATTGCTACTGCTATGAATTCCGTTTTTCCTTCGGATATGGCTTTTGAAAAAGCAACACGCTCTGCGCAGATTCCCACAGTAAATGATGCATTTTCAATATTGCAACCAAGAACTACACTTCCGTCTTTGCAGAGAAGTGCTGCTCCTACTCTGTATTTTGAATATGGACAGTATGCTTTTTTTCTCTCTTCGTTTGCAAGTTCAATAAGTTTCTTTATGTCGATCGTCATTTTTCAATTACAAGGCAAGGAACATTCTCTCTTGTATGATCGGTTCCGGTATAGCACGGGTCATTTCCGTGATCGGCAGTGAGAATCATAACATCGTCATCTTCAAGACCCATCATATATTCTTTCAGGAACTCATCGAAAATTGAAATT
Organism: uncultured Ruminococcus sp.; assembly: GCA_902791785.1. Classification (GTDB taxonomy): domain Bacteria; phylum Bacillota; class Clostridia; order Oscillospirales; family CAG-272; genus CAG-841. The sequence goes on from CADAXH010000036.1 coordinate 3,857, forward strand.
GCTTTTGCGTATCCGTCTTTGTCTCTTCTGTGTCCGTACATTGTGTCAAAATCCACAAGATTTGCAAAGCAGAGACCATGGAAATCTTTTCTGAGCATTTTGTGCAATACTCTCATTCCGTCTTCATTGCTTTTTGTTCTGAAGTTTTCAGAAAAACCTTTCTCAGCAAACAGGTCGGCGGTTTTTCCAACTCCGATTACGTCATATCCCTGTCTGAGCAGGACATCACAGAGTGTATCTGAAGTTGGAACAGCAGAAAAATCATGGCGCTCGCTGGTTCTTCTGTATGGAAAATCTCCTTCAAAAGGTCTTGCTATTACCCTTGAAACATTATATTTTCCCGACAGAAGCTTTCTTGCAATCAGGCAGTCTTCGTAAAGCTCGTCTATTGATACAATTGATTTGTGAGCTGCAATCTGAAATACACTGTCTCCGGAAGTATAAACGATGAGACCTCCGGTTTTCAGATGTTCTTCTCCGTAGTCACGGATTACGTCAGTGCCTGAATAAGGTTTGTTGCACAGTACTTTTCTTTTCGTCTGTTTTTCAAATTCAGATATTATTTCATCCGGAAATCCATTTGGAAACAGCGGAAAAGGTACAGTTGAAACAAGTCCTGCAAGTTCCCAGTGTCCCACAGTGCTGTCTTTTCCTCTGGATTCTTCTTCAAGTCTGCAGTATGAACCGATAGGCTCTTTGACCGGACCGTATTTGTCGCATCTTGCCGCGTTGTCTATATTGAACAGACCAAGCGAAGTAAGGTTCGGAGCATCAAAGTATTTGCTTGAAGATACCGAAGCAAGAGTGTCTGCTCCTTCGTCGCCGAATTCTTTTGCATCTTTTGCCTTTCCGACGCCGAAACTGTCCATTACGATTATAAATACCCTATTAACCAATTTATTTCTCCTTTAAATCAGCGTTTTGAAATGTGCTGCAGCTTCCGTGAATGAATTTGCAAACTGCTGAATTGTGCTTGTTTTCATTACTGAATTTATAATCAGTACTATACCAACTATTGCCAGAGCAAGGAAGAAAACAAATATAACAACTGCTGCCCACAGAGGCATTCCGCCATTTGATCCTCTCTTCGGTTTTCCCTGGTTTTTCTTTTTGTTGTTTGCCAGTGGTCTTCCGCTTCCAACATTGTTTTCATTTGGCTTAGCCGGCTTTTTAACCTGAGGCTCATCGTCATAAGGACTTGTTCGTGATGTCTTCTTTATGACGATTTCAGCTGTGTTGGATTTTTTCGCCTGCTGTTTTTTTACAAATACAGCTGTCGGATCATTCTGAATTCTCTTGAGCTGTCTCAGCATCTGAGCTGCTGTTCCGTATCTGTCGTCCGGATTCTTTTCTATTGCAGTCATTATAATCTGCTCAAATCCGACGGGTATTGTGGGTACAATCCTTGAAGGATTTACTGCAACTTCGTTAAGCTGCTTGTATATAACAGCTATTGGCTGGTCTGCAACAAAAGGAAGCTGGCCTGTAACCATCTGATACATCATAATGCCTACTGCATATATGTCTGCTCGGTTGTCTATTTTCTTGCTTGTTGCCTGTTCCGGGCTGAGATAGTAGACTGTACCGATTGCCTTGTCTGCCATTGTGAGAGTTTCGCCTTTCGGTATCTTAGCAATTCCGAAATCCATCACTTTCACCATGCCGCCTTCAAGCAGCATAATGTTCTGAGGCTTAATGTCCCTGTGAATAACTCCCATATTGTGAGCGTGATCCAGAGCTGACAGAATCTGTTCAACGAAAATGGCTGTTTCTCTCCAGTCGAGTTTGCCTTTCTGGGTTATGTACTCCTTGAGTGTGATACCCTTGATGAGTTCCATTACAATGTACTTGTTTTCACCCTTAACCGAAATGTCATAAATCTTGACTATGTTCGGATGATTGAGCATTGCTATAGCTTTGGACTCATATACGAATCGTTTGATTGCAGAAGTGTCCTGGCTGTTTGTTTCCTTCAGCATTTTGACAGCTACTTTTTTTCCTGTCTGAAGATCGGTTGCTTCAAATACAACCGCCATGCCTCCGACACCGACTGTTTTTTCTATTTTATATCTTCCGTCAAATGCCTGACCTACATATTTATTGAAAACGTCCATCATGTGCCTCCTTAAATGCTGTATCTCGCTGTCAGTGCAGTAATGTTATCTGCACCGCCGCCGTTGTTTGCCGCTGTTATAAACTCATGAACGGCAAATTCAAGATCTGCAGTCCCATGCGGACCCGGATCAATTTTTGAGGCACGATTGAATGTGTTTGATATATCTTTTTCGCTTACATAGTTTGACAGGCCGTCACTGCACAAAAGCAGATATCCGTTTCCCCACGTCTTCAGGTCCGAGAAGAATATGTCGACTTCTGCCTGAGGACCGATTCCCACTGCTCTTGTGATTACATTTTTTCTCGGATAAGATTTTGCTTCCTCTTTTGTTATGATATTTGAATCTATCAGGTGCTGAACATATGAGTGGTCGTGAGACAGCTGGAGTGTCTTTGCCGGAGTTGAAATGTACATTCTGCTGTCTCCGATATTTGCAACTACAAGCAGTCCTTTGTATTCGATTGCTGCTACGAGAGTTGTTCCCATACCTGACATCTCAGTGTATTTTTTCGAGAGATTATATATTTTAGTGTTGGCTTCTTTTACTGCCGCACTTATTTTTCTTCTCAATTCTTCTTTGACGTCATCTATTTTATATGAAAGACAAGGAGAAGAGATTATCATATCACAGAACGTTTCAACAGCTGTTCTGCTGGCCACTTCACCCGCTTTGTGACCGCCCATGCCGTCGCAGACAACAAGCAATGTTGCTTCCTGACCCCACATGTTTTCGGCCCAATAACTGTCTTCATTTATTTTTCGGTGCATACCGACATCTGACTGACCGTAATAAAACATTTCTTTTTCCTTCCAGTTGTTATTTCTTTTCACCCGAGCGAAGCTGTCCGCACGATGCGTTTATATCTGAACCAAGTGTTCGTCTTACTGTTGAATTTACATGATTGTTGTTCAATATGGATGCAAAAGTGTATATGTTGTCCTTGTTCGGAGGAGAGAATCCTCTGCCTGTGGCATTGATCGGAATGAGATTGACGTGCAGAGGCATATTCTTGCAGTATTTTTTCAATACTCCGATCAGTTCATGAGCGTCGCTCGGACTGTCATTTTCTCCCGATGCAAGAGAATACTCGAAAGAGATTCTTCTTCCTGTTGTTTTGAAATAATCCGAACATGCAGTCAGAAGCTGCTCAATGTTCCATCTCTTGTTTATAGGCATCATTTTTGATCTTTTTTCATCTGAACTTGCGTGAAGAGAAATGGACAAAGTAATTGGCAGATCTTCTTTTGCCAGGTCATATATTCTGTCAACGACTCCGCATGTTGACAAAGATATGTGCCTGTAACCTATGTTGAATGAATCTTTTGAACCTACTGTCTTGAGGAATGTAATCACGTTGTCGTAATTATCGAGCGGTTCGCCTATGCCCATAAGCACAATTCCGTCAATTCTGTTCTGGATGTCATTCTGGGCCTGGGCAATCTGTGACAGCATTTCCGAAGGATAAAGTCTTCTTTTCAGACCTCCAAGGGTCGATGCACAGAAGGCGCATCCCATTGGGCATCCTGCTTCAGTTGAAATGCATATTGTATATCCGTGTTTGTAATTCATGACAACTGATTCAATCAGTTCACCATCAAACAGTTCCATGAGATACTTCACGGTACCGTCCGAAGATACAAATTTCTTCTTTATCTTAGCGGTTCTTATGTAGCCGCCGTTGTTTGTGATCTTCTCAATCAGTTTTTTCGGAACATTCGACATCTCGTCAAATCCTACTCCTTTGTTGATCCAGCCGAACAGCTGCTGAGCTCTGTAGGCAGGCTCGTCGAGAGAAGCCACATATTCTTTTAATTCAGATAATTGCAGGCTGCTTAAATCTTTCATTTATTGTTTCCTTTTTTTGTCATTTTGGCTATGAAGAAGCCGTCTGTAGTGGAACTGTACGGACTTAGTTCTGTCATTCCGCTGTATTGTTTTCCGCAGCATTCAAAATCCGTCAGTTCAAACGAACTGTTTTCTGACAGGAACTTTTCTATAATATTCTGGTTTTCTTCCCGTCTCAATGTACAAGTGGAATATACCAGAACACCGCCTTCTTTAACATGGAGTGAACAGTTGTTCAGAATTGAATACTGAACTTTAGGCAGTTTTTCAATATCCTCTTTTTTCTTGTACCTGATTTCAGGCTTTTTGGATATGACGCCAAGTCCGGAACACGGAACATCGCACAGGATTCTGTCATACATTCCCACAAACGGAGCAGTTGAGTTTTTGGCTTTGGTAAATATTATTTCAATTCCCAGTCTGTCTGCGCCTTTTTCAACAAGAGAAAGTTTGTTTATGTGAAGGTCGCAGCTGTCGATTCTTCCTTTGTTCTTCATGGAAAGTGCAGCTCCGAAGCTCTTTCCTCCGGGACATGAGCATGCATCCATTATATTCTCTCCTGGCTGAGCATCAAGTGCAGCACAGCAGAGCTGTGATGCTTCGTCCTGTACAAACATTAATTCGTCATAATCCGACAATACTTCATACGGAACATTTTCCAGAAGCAGAATCCCGTTCGGAGTAAGATCTGACTCTTTGCATTTTATTCCGTCGGAAGTCAGTTTCTTTATAAGTTCTTCTCTTGTGATTCTCAGCGTGTTGGTGCAGATGGTGATTTTCGGATGAGAGAAAGTGGAAGAAAGCATCTTTTCTGCTTTTTCTTCACCATAAGTATCAATCCATTCACTGCAGATCCATTCACTGACAGAATATTTTACAGATAGATATTTGCTCAGGTTGTCTTTGCCGGGCAAATGCCAGTTGTCCCTGTCCTTTATCGCTGCTCTCAGTACCGCATTTACATAATTCTTGGAATTCTTTTTGGAATAGAACCTGTCACAAAGTTCAACAGTTTCGCTTACTGCTGCATGGTCGGGTATTTTGTCCATGAAATGGGTCTGACAGATTCCGATTCTTAATGCCGACAAAACATTCTGGTCCAGTTTGCCAAGTTCTTCGTCTGAATAGTGTGAGATGATGTTGTCTATTGTAATGAGTCTCTCGAACGTTCCGTATACCAGAGCAGAATAAAAGGATTTGTCCTTTTCTTCAAACTTGTATTTGTTTATTGAATTGCTTACTTCAATATTGAGATATTTATCGTCTCTGAATGCTTTTTGAATTGTTAAAAAAGCAGCTTCTCTTGGTGTCATCCTAATACCTCAACAATTGAAAATTACTTGTCTCATTCAAATACGTCGGTTTCCGTTATTTTTCTTCCTCTTACAAAGTCACCTGACGACATTTTGTTTTTGCCCGGAGGAATCAGCGACAGAATGTCCAGTGTTCCGTTCAGGCAGTTTACTCTTATATACCCTGTTCCTTTTGCATTCAGTGAATGGACAGATCCCGGTCTGCCTGTAGGCAGATCAGATGAAACAGAAGAATCCGTCACTTTTATCTGCTGATCGTTCAGCTTCACAATTGCCGGAGCTGAAGGAACAAGTGCCCTTATCCTGTTATATATTGCGACGGGCTCCTGATTAAAATCTATGCGCCTGTCTTCTTCCGTGATTTTTTCTGCGTAACAGTTGATGCTCAGATCCTGCTTTTCAGGCGGATAATTGTCTGGGTCTCTCATGACCTTGACAAGCAGTTCTCCTCCGATTTCAGCAAGTTTTTGTTCAGCTTCGCCACCGGTCAGGCCAGCAGAAGGTATTTTTGCTTTTGCAAGCATGTCTCCCGTATCAAGACCTTCGTTCATCTTCATTATGGTGACGCCAAGTTCTTGCTGACCGTCCATAATGGCTCTCTCTATGGGAGCTGCGCCTCTGTAATAAGGCAAAAGTGAACCGTGAACATTTATTGCTCCGTATTTTGGATTGTTTACCACATATCCCGGAAGAATTTTTCCGTATGCCGCAACCAGGACAAGATCGGGATTCTTTGATTCAAACCAGTTTCTGAATTCTTCAGTCTTTAGTTTTTCAGGCTGCAGGACTTCAAGTCCCAGGGACTGAGCATATTCTTTTACAGGAGGCGGTGTCATGACATGGCCCCTGTTTTTCGGTGTATCAACTTTTGTGACTACAGCTATTACGTCTTTTCCGAACTCACTCTCCATGACATGTCTCAAAACAGTCACAGCAAAGTCCGGTGTTCCGAAATACATTATTCTCATTGTTCGTCCTCGTCCGGGTCTATCATCTTCCACGCCTTGTCAGTATACAGAATGCCGTTAAGATGATCGGTTTCGTGGAAGACACATCTGGCAAACAGTTCGGTTCCTTCATATTCATGGGTTTTGCCATCAAGTCCAAGCGCCTTTACCTTTACATAGTTTGGTCTTTTCACGCATCCTCTTTTGCCCGGAACAGAAAGGCAGCCTTCAGGTCCGTCCTGTTCTCCTGAAGATTCCAGTATTTCAGGATTGATCATGACAATAGGTTTACCCGGTTCTGTTTCAACAACTATCATTCTTCTGAGAACACCGACCTGTACAGCGGCAAGACCAACACCGTCCGCTTTGTGAAGAGTGTCTATCATGTCCTTGGCAAGAACTTCAATTCTCTTGTTTATTTCTTCGACGGGTCTGCTTTCTTTTCTCAGTATTGGGTCATCGTCTACTCTGATTTTTAAAATTGCCACTGTGGCCTCCTTAAATGTCTGAAGGATTTATGTCTATTGAGACTGTTGAATTCTTTTTTGTATCAAGTTCCTTCAGTATTTCTTTCAGCATCATTCTGGATTTGCTGTTGTTTTTAAACTTGATTACAACTCTCAGTCTGTATTTGTTTTTGAGCATGTATATTGGCGGGGCAAACGGGCCGAATACCGTTATTGGCAGGTTGGAATACGAGTTCTGCCAAATCGCTTTAATGATGCCCGCCGCACTCATTGCATCATTATTCAGTTCTTTTTCGTCATCAGACGTGAAAGTGATGACGGCAAGATCACAGAACGGAGGAAAATTGTGTGCTTTTCTAAGAAGTATTTCATTCTCAAAGAAAAGGTCATAATCCTGTTTTGCACCTAGCTGTATCGCCACGCTGTCAGGCTTATATGTCTGAATAATTGCTTTTCCTGTATCTCTTCCTCTGCCGGATCTTCCGACAAGCTGGGTCAGCAGACTGAAAGTCCGCTCACCGGCTCTGTAGTCACTTGAAAACATGCCAGAATCCGCAAGAACTGCAGCTGATAGAGTCACTTCAGGGAAATTGTGTCCCTTGGTTATCATCTGGGTTCCAACCAGGATGTCTGCTTTGTGAGTTGAAAAACTGTCTATTATATTTTCCCTGGACTTTTTTGTCTGGGTCGTGTCAGCATCCATTCTCAGAACAACTGCATCAGGCAGGATATTCTTTATTTCTTCTTCAACAGCCTGTGTTCCGAATCCGGTGAAAGATATTTTGTTGCTTCCGCATATGGGACAAGTGTTCGGAGCAGTTTTTCTGTATCCACACATGTGACATACGAGCATTCCTCCGCTGACCGTCTTGTGATAACTCATAGAAACCGAGCAGTGAGGGCAGCTTGGAATATTGCCGCACAGCTTGCATATGAGGCCGCCTGAATAACCTCTCCTGTTCAAAAACAGTACCGACTGTTTTTTATTGTCAAAATTCTGTTTTAGTTCAAGTGCGAGTTTTTCCCCGATGATTTTTCCTGATATTCCGTCATTTTTCAGATCTGAAATCTCAGTCTTCGGAAGGTCTGAACCGTTATATCTTTCACCGAGGTGCACCAGTTTGTAAATTCCGGCTTTTGCCCTGTAATATGTCTCAACCGAAGGAGTTGCAGATGACAACAGCAGCAGCGCCTTGTTCTGCTTGACCCGCATTTTTGCGACTTCAACTGATGAATATTTCGGAGACATGTCGGATTTGTACGTGTGTTCCTGTTCTTCGTCTATAACAATCAGGCCTATGTTTTCAAGAGGAGAAAACAATGCAGATCTTGTTCCGAGGACAACTGAGACATCGCCCCTGACAATTCGTCTGTATGCGTCGGCTTTTTCTCCGTCTGAAAGAGATGAATTGATTACGGCAAGTCTTTCCTTGAATTTTGATGAAAATACGGAAACAGACTGCCATGTCAATGCAATTTCAGGAACGAGAACAATTGCTGTTTTTCCTTCATTGACTGTTTTTTCAACAAGTTTCAGAATAACTGCAGTCTTTCCGGATCCCGTCACACCGTAAAGAAGCGCACAATCTGCATTGGGTTCGTCAAGATATTCCGACAATTTTATGAATGCGTCCTTCTGGACCTGCGACAGTTCTTTGATTGAACTGTTGACCGGAATATCTGTATATGGAATCCTGAGCTTTTCAATTTTTGAAAGAGTGATCAGTCCCTTTTTATTTACAGCGTGTATCTGTGCAAGGGAGAAACCCTCTTTGACAAGCTGATTTGCCGGAATTCCGTCGGTCTCATTCACTCTTGCAAATAACTGTTTGTGAGAATCCGGGGTTCTGGGTTTGTCCAGCACGGACAAATCTGCACTCTCATTCGGATAACATATATATTCTTTCTGAGTATCACTTGCTTCGCTTGTCTCAATTGAAGCATTTATTGCATCTGAATCTATAAGCTCGTAAATGTATCTGACAGTGGACGAAGAGTCAACAGACTTTTTTACATTCTCAAGATCAGTTCCGCTGTTCGATTTAACAAATTCGAATATTTCTTTTCTTTTTCCCCTGAGTGAAGAGAAATCGAAACTGTCATTTACGGTCAATACCATATTTGAAATGTCGAATGCTCCGTGAGGAAGAATTACTTTAACTGCGTCTCCCGTCGAACAGAATGTATTGTCCCTGAGATAATCCACAAGCTGCATCATCCGGTCTGAGAGACGATACTCTCTTGAACTCAGTTTGATAACAGTCTTTATGATTCCGTCATCCGGAACCATGTCGGATGTACTTTCCACAAGTGCATTTTCATGCTTGTTGTGAAAACCGAACGGAACCGTGACAAAAGTTCCGGGAACTGTTTCACTGGTCAAAGATTCCGGAACTGCATAAGTATATGGCCTGTCTTGAAGAAAAGGCAGGGATAGTATCCTTACGTTTACTGATTTAACCATGTACTTATCTTATAAGGTTATGATTCTCGTCGTAAATGTTATATTTGTTGTCAGCTATTCTTCTGACTGCAACTTCTACAGCCTTGTTGTCTCTGATTTCACTGTCAATATAGTTGAAAACAGGTCCTTCGATTTCTTTTGTTGATATTCTGTTTTCAGCATCAGTCTTCTGAGCGATAAATTCTGCTGTGATAAGGCGGGCACATTTTGCTGTAGCAATAGCCAGCATGTATCTGTTCATTTTGCCCTGTGTCAAAGTTTTTATTGATGGATTGATAATCATTTATTGTTTCCCTCCTGGTCATCCTCAAAAAAGGTATCTCTTATATTTGTATTTCTTGCAGATCTCAATAGTTCTGCTTTCTTTATTGTTCTGATTTCATCGGCTGCTTCGTCGGACTTTCCGTCTTTGCTCACAACGATGTAGTTGTATTTTGTGAAGTATTGGAATTCAAGATGTGCACGCTCAAGTCTCTTCTGTATTACAGACTCAACTTCCGTTCCTCTTAATCTGAGTCTCTTCTCCAGCTCCCTGGAATTCGGAGGAAGGATCATGACCGAAACTGCCTCTCTCATTTTCTGCATCACCTGCAGAGCACCCTGAACTTCGATATCCAGAAGAACGTCTTTTCCCTCATTCAGAAGATCTTCTACAGCTCTTCGCGGAGTTCCGTAGTAATTGTCCACATATGTGGCATACTCGAGCATCTCACCGAGCCTGATTCTGTCTTTGAATTCTTCTTTTGTTATGAAGAAGTAGTCCACACCGTTGACTTCACCTGGTCTTGGAGCTCTGGTTGTAGCAGAGACTGAAAAGACAAAGTCTCCGGATTCAATCAATTTGTTGATAATTGTGGTTTTTCCGCTTCCTGCAGGTCCCGATACGATTAACAGAAGAAATGGTCTCAGCTGCAAGCGCTGAAAGAATAATGTAGTCACTGTCGGTGATAATAACTGATCTTGTTCTTCTTCCGCAGGATACGTCTATGAGTCTTCCGGAATCCTTCTGCTCTGAAATGAGTCTTTTTATCGGAGCGGAATCAGGATAAACAACCAGAACAACTCTGTTGGAAGCTATCATATTGCCAAAGCCTATATTTATGAATTTCATAAAGCACCTCCGGATTATTCTATGTTTTGAATCTGTTCGCGAATCTTTTCGAGTTCACTCTTCATTTCCACCACAATTTTTGCAATGGAAGCATCATTGACCTTGGAACCGATTGTATTTGTTTCTCTGTTTATCTCCTGCAGAAGGAAATCCAGTTTTCTTCCGACGGGTCCGTCGGAGTTCACTATTTCATCAAATGAAGAGAAGTGAGAAGACAGTCTTACAAGTTCCTCGTCGATAGCAAGTCTGTCGGCCATTATTGCGCATTCCGTAATCAGTCTGCTCTCATCAAGCGGTACTTCGGAACCGACAAGTTCTTTTATCCTGACTTTCAGTTTTTCGAGCTGGCTCTCAACATCTGCCTTGGAGAGAGGAGCAATCTGTTCTGCAAGCGACATAACTTTTTTCTTTTTCTCCATTATGTCATTTTTCATGTTGTTTCCTTCTCTCAGTCTTTCAGATAGGAACATGTCTATTGCTTCATCAAGAACAGGCTGTACAGTTTTCCATTCTTTTTCGGTGTCTTCTCCTGCTTTCTTGACTGAGAATATGGAAGGATTCAAAGCAACTGACGATACTGAAATGTCATCCTGAGTCCGTAGTCCGATGCTATTTTTTTCAAAGCTTTTATGTAGCTGTCCGTA
>CADAXH010000037.1 GCA_902791785.1 uncultured Ruminococcus sp.
TTTCTTTTTTTGTTTTCAGTTCTTTTTCCGATATTCCGGACCAGCTCATCATATCAGTAATCAGTTTTTCCATATTCAATATAGGAGATATAAACAGTGCCTTCTCAATATTCTTGTCTTTCAAGGCATGAACTGCAAAGAAAGCGCCAATACTGTTTGCCACAAGTATTATTTGCCTGTGGTTCTTGCTGAAATCATCATACAAGACGGATAGCTCTTTTTCTGCATCCCATGGGTTCTGTGAAACATAATCAAATCCGGTTACGTCATAATCCGGAAACAGCGTTTTATAGTGATTGGCTTCTGAAGCAGTACCGTTTTTTCCATGAATGTATATAAGTCCCGGGGTCATTCTGTTCTCCTGAAGATTATTCTGTTTTTCGATGAGATATTATACCAGATTTTCTTTGTCTTGAAAACAAAAAACCTCTCTCATCATTTGAAGACGAAAGAGGTATTTGTGGCAGGGGTAGTAAGATTCGAACTCACGACACGCGGTTTTGGAGACCGCTGCTCTACCAACTGAGCTATGCCCCTATAATGGTGGGCCTTTAGGGACTCGAACCCCAGACCAACCGGTTATGAGCCGGTTGCTCTAACCAACTGAGCTAAAGGCCCGTTCGCAGAACGCTCTATATTTTAACATTTAGCAAATTCATTGTCAACACTTTTTGTTATAGTATTTGCATGCATGAAAATGAAGTATTTCTTCAACTTCTTGTATACAACAATGGTTACTTTGTCTATTTATTTTTTTTAAAAAAGCAATATAATTTTTCTCGTGAGGTGAATTTATGAGAAAAGACGGAAAATTAGTTAAAAATGTAGATCCAATGTACTCACTTGCTGCATATTTCATGCGCGAAAGATATGACGCTCAGAATATGATAACTGTAAAGGTTCCTTACGATCCGATACATGATTACGTACTTGAAGCAAGAAAAAAAGGTCAGAAGCTGAGTCATCTTTCTGTAGTTACTGCAGCACTTATCAGAGGCATAGCAGAATACCCGAAACTAAACAGATTTGTTGTTCATAACAGAATATATGCAAGAAACGAAGTTTCGGTTGGAATGGTAGTTCTTCGTCCAGGTGACGATGCGGATCCATCCATGAGCAAAATGAAATTTGACCTTTGTGACACAGTATTCGACGTCAACGACAAGATGAGTTCATACATAGAGGAAAACAACAAGGCAACATCAAGCAATGATTCAGACAAGCTCTTCAGAACACTTGTTGGTCTTTCTTTCCTTGTCAGACCCCTTATGGCATTGCTGAGATTCCTGGACAGACACGGACTGCTGCCGAAAAAGGTGATTGATTTGTCTCCTTTCCACAACACTTTTACAATTACGAATCTTGCAAGTATAAGGACGAATCACATTTATCATCATGTATACGGATTCGGAACGACAAGCATGCTTGTATCAATGGGTGTCAATATAGAGGAACCATATAATGACGGTGACCAGGTAAAACTGAGAAAGATGATTCCGCTTGGGATTGTAATGGACGAAAGAATTGCATCAGGATGCTATTATGCTCATGCATTTGATAAGATTTCCAAATATCTGAAGAACCCTGAACTTTTGGAACTGCCTCCGGAAAATGTTAAAGTCGACTATGAGTTCGAAGGATTGTCCAAGAGATTTGCAAAAGAAAAGAAAAAGAAAAAAAACTAATAAAAACACAGCGTACCCCATAATCGAGGTACGCTTTTCTGTTATTCGGTATAAGGAATTCCTTCTCTCATATGAGGGTAATGTGAAGCCGGAACACACTTGATTTCTTCGTCAAAATCAACTTTGAATACGGTGATTCCCAATTCCTTGTCAATTGGTTTATCCGGGAGATCGCAGATAATGAATCTGTGATTTTCAGTTCTGAATTTCATTTCCTTTCCATCGCATACCGAAGTGATTCTCTTCGGAGGATTGATGTATCCGCCGATAATTATCTCACCATTGCTCGGCCAGATCAGATTGTAAAGGTAAACGGACTTTTTATCCCTGGTACATGAAGCAAATGTTACGCAGTTGCCGCATGCGGTCTCACCGACTCTTCTGACATCATCTCCATATATGGCAGTTCCGTTCTTCTTGAGCCAGTTTCCGACTTTTTCAAACTCTGTTTTGTCGTCATCCGGGAGAGTTCCGTCGGGTCTCGGTCCTATGTTGAGGAGGAAGTTTCCGCCTTTCTTTGTGCATATCGTCAACATACGAACAATCTGCTGTGCAGTATAGTTGAAATGCTTTGCCTGTTCTTCGTTTATATATCCCCAGGATATCTTGTTGAATGTCATGCATGCTTCAAAGTATCCGTCCGGATCATCCGGTTTTGGATCGTTTGATTCTTCCGGAGTGAAGAAATCTTCAGGCATCTTGCTCCTGTTGTTAATCAGGATGTCAGGCTGAAGCTGACGAAGCTTATAGTTCCTGTTGACGGAATCCCAGAGAGTGGACGTCTTCAGCGGGTAAGACATATCATACCAGAGTATGTCTATTTTCCCGTAATTCGAAAGCAACTCCACGTTCAGGTCTTCTATATACTTGGTAAATCTCTTTCTTGCTTCTTCATCGGTTGCGCATTTCCATCCGTCCGGATGATGCCAGTCCATCAGCGATGAATAAAGACCAATCTTCAGACCATACTTTCTGCACGAAGCAACGAACTCTGCGACAAGGTCTCTGCCCGTGTAATTGTAAAGATTGTAAGGATTTACCTTGCTGTTCCACAATGAGAAACCATCGTGGTGTCTTGTAGTCATTATTGCATATCTGGCACCCGCATTTTTTGCGGTTTTGCACCACAAATCCGTGCAGTTTTCAGCCGGTCTGAACCTTTCGGCCAGTTTCTCGTAATCAGAGATGTCCATGTTTTGTGAGTACATTGCCCACTCACCCATTCCGTCTATGCTGTACAGACCATAATGGATGAACATCCCAAATCTTGCATCTTTGAACCATTCCAGTCTTTTCTGGCGGGTTGATGCTGTAAAAACGTCATATTCTTCTCTTGTAATCATATCAGTAATTCACAACCACTTCGCCGGATTTGACACCATTAATAATTACAAACTTGTCTTCGTATGAAAACTCTGTCTTCTTGCCGTTTACTTCAACAGACAAAGGCTTTTTCTCAGAGAAAACATCAAGTCTGTATACTCTTCCGTCGCTCATTCCTTCAAACGAGCCTTTTCTTTCTCCTATTACAACTTTAGTTGTCTTGTCTTCTTTGCAGACACTGAACAATGTTTCAGCTCTTTTTCCGTTCTTATACTCAAGTGACACACCGTCATCTTCATAGAATGTATAGCTGCTGTTTCCCGGATAAACTTCAAGAATGAGATCATTGTGATCCTTGCAGTCTGTATACATCTGAGGTTCTTCTGTTGGAATAATAGCGCCTTCCTTAACAAACAGAACACCTCCCTGGAGATTTGAGAACTGTGTGTTTACCTCAAGATACTGTCCGCCCTCAAACACTTCTTTTGTCCAGTAGTTTATCCATTTGCTTCCTCGCGGGAGATATATCTTGTCAGAAAAAGCTCCGACAAGCATATTGTCACCGAACATATATTCATATACGCTGTCCTGTACTTCTTCATCCTCATAAACAAAAGGCATAGCTCTGCACTCGGGCATACCGGTCATACTCGTCTGGATGGCTGATGAATAAATGTATGGGAGAAGTCTGTATCTGAGTTTATCGTAAAAGACAAATGTATTTTGCAAATCTTCTCCGACCCACCACGGATGGCAGAATCCCGACCAGCTGTTAAGCTGAATCCATGCTGTGAAGAAACAGTAATGGATAGTATGCTTTGCAAATATATCCATATCACAGGTGATTGTAGGAATTCCGGATAGACCACAGTTAAGAATCCATGCGAGAGTTTTCAGTCTGCCGCCTGAGTCTCCTGTTGTAAATGCCGAATATGCACCTGCGCTCGTGTAACCACCGCAGTAATGATGCATTGGTCTCATGTTGTTATAGTTTGCGCCGCCCTGGTACATTTCCTTTACGAGCAGCGTCTGCATCAGATTATGCATTTCAGGTTCTTCTCTGCCGTTTGCATAAACTCTTCTCTCATCAACTGCGTCAACCACGTGGCACGGGTCAACTTTAAATGAAGCTGCACCGTCTTTTCTGAAGTTGACGAGGTGTTCATACCAGCCCGGTATTTCAGGAGCCACATCATTGCCAATCTTACGTTCTTCATTTGCAGTAAAATCGTGCTTGCAGCATAGCCAAAGCTGTGTTTTAAACCCGAATCTCTGAAGTGTGGCAAGGAAGCCTGACCTGTGAGGTTTTGACATCCAGTCGCAAATGTAGAATCTCTCCACATTCCATTTCTTTTCGGTTGAGAAGTCATATCTTTTTGACATCCAGCCCGGTTCAAGGCTTATCATGTCACATGGAATATTGAGTTCTCTGAACTTTGCCGCATCGTCCATTACGTTGAACTGATTTGCCTTGTCCTGTTCTACGAAGCACAGTCCGTATGCCCATTTCGGAAGAAGAATCGGTCTTCCGGTCATGAAAGTGTATCTTTCCTCTATCTCCGCAAGGCTGTCGCCTGCATAGACAAAGAAATCTATTTCGCCATCAGGGAAATACCAGCATATCTCGTTCTTGTTCTTGTTGCAGACATCTATTCCGTGCCAGTATGTTGAAGCACATAAAATACCGTATCCCGCCTTTGTCATAAGGAAAGGAATCGGTATTTCATAATCCTGGTATACAACCCTCATCAGATATGTTTTGCCATTCAGAATGAGCTTGTCCACATTGCTCTCTCCAAGACCGTAGAATCTTTCATTTTCAGTCCTGAATGTGACATATTTCGGATCAAGAGTAAAATCTCTGTGAGTCTGTTTCCATTCTTCCTCATCGCCTATAATCTGTTTTCTCTCGGGCCTTAATTCACAGAGAGTTTCGTTGAAATACTTTTTGACTGAATCGATTTCTCTCTGATTGAAGTCAAATGATCTCTCAAACTTGTCTGACTTTACAGTTACAACTCCGTCAGCTGTTACACTGGCAGTGAGATTGCCGGTCTTAACTCCGTTCGGGATTGTTTCTCCGACTTGTTCTGCCTCTTTCCATACTCCATATCTTTCAAAATATGTCGGATTAAAGCTTTTGCCAACTCTGATTCTCACTATGTTTTCAGAGTATGTTGACAACTGGATTTTTTTATCCTTAAAATCAACTGTTGTGCTTATCATGTGTCCCCCCCTTGGCACTTTTTGATTATTTTATACATTTGTTAACGCTGTAAAATGCGTCTTTTTTCAGTTCAAAAATTTTTGCGGACAGCGTTGGAATTTCAAATGAGCTGCCTTGAACATCGGACAGCAATTCGCTTTGTTTTCCGTCAAAATCCACCTTGTAATCATCACTGCTTACATTGACGATGGAAACAATTCTGTCTTTGCTGTCATTTCTTTCAATGCAAAGAATGTCTTTGTCTATGTGAACAATTCTGAAATGTCCCTTTTTGAAAGCGCTGTGACTCTTTCTTATTTCTCCGAGTTTCCTGAAGAAATCCAGCATGTCGCCGTTTTCTCTTCCCCACGGGTACGGTCTTCTGTTAAACGGATCCGAGTACCCTTCCATACCTATTTCATCTCCGTAATACAGACAAGGAACTCCGGGCAGCATGTATGAAATAACATATGCTATCTCAGACATCTTGACAGCTTTCTCTTTGAGTTTTTCGGGCATGACATATACAGCCTGCTCATCTTTTGAAAGAGTTTTTTCATCGGCTGCAGCCAAAGCTGTGCAGATACGTTCAGTATCGTGTGTGCCGACAATATTCATCATCATGTGCGATATATACGAAGGATAGCTCTCATATATATCTACTGAAGTTTTGAGAAAAGAAAGGTAATCCCTGTTTTTGACATAAGAAATAATGGCTTTTCTCATGGGATAATTCATTACAGAATCCAGTTCATACCCTCTGAAGTACTTTCTTTTGACCCCGTATGATTCCTTGGTTACGGCATTTTCCCAAACTTCTCCGATAACTATGGCTTCTTTGTCTTCTTCAAGAACAGTTGTCTTAAGCTGTTTCAGAAAATCATCTGAAAGCTCATCTGCCACATCAAGTCTCCATCCGGATATTCCGAGTTTCAGATACTTTCTTATAACACCTGTTTTTCCGAACAAAAACTCTTTGTAAGAAGGAGTATCGCTCCTGACTCTCGGCAGTATGCTTATTCCCCACCATGATTCGTATTTGTCCGGATATGAGGTGAAATTGTACCACTCTCTGTATTTTGAATCCGGATCAGAATATGCGCCGTGTCCACCATATCTCTTTTTTGCATCAAAATATATGCTGTCGTTTCCGGTATGATTGAACACTCCGTCAAGGATTATTCTGATTTTTCTTTTTTTAGACTCGGAAATCAGCTTTTTGAAAGCTTCGTCTCCCCCAAACATGGAGTCGACCTTGTTGTAGTCTCCCGTGTCATATTTGTGATTTGAATACGCCTCAAAAATGGGATTGAGGTAAATGCACGTGATTCCGAGTGATTTCAGATAATCCAGTTTTTCGATTATTCCATAAATGTCGCCACCGAAAAACACATTGTTTTCCAGATGTTCACCCGGTTTTGAAACATAAGGAGGAATACCGTTATACCAGTCCTCATTCAATATGGCATCTTCCCTTACAGGCTCAATTCTTCCTCTTCTGAATCTGTCCGGGAAGATCTGATACATGACGCCGCCATAAAACCATTCGGGTTTTGTTTTTCTCTCGGCATAAATCAGGAATCTGAATGCATTTTTGTAGTTGTCTGTTTTGTCCCTTACAACATCAGACAGCCCGTCATCTGAATTGACAAGTTCAAAACTGCCCTTGGGAGTTTTAAACACACATTTGAATACAAGAAGCGCAGTTCTGTCCTCTCCTGCAAGAATATCAAGAGGCAGTTCAATAACATGAATACTGCCTTCTTTTTTCATATTGAAGAAATGTTCCCTGTTTGTGTCTGTATCAAGAAAACAAACCGATGAGTCATAAGAATCAACCGGCAGTTTAACCTTGAGTTCCACTTTTCCGTCAAAAGGAAAAGCACATGTTCTCCCATTGAATACTATGTCCTTTTCCTTTGATATGACGAATTCGTGCAAAAGGGTTCGTGTCGATTCGTTGCTGTTAAATCCTGCCATCTTTATCTTTTACCCTTTTTTAAGTTGCATGGGGTAATGTTCCAGATGTTCTGAGCGTATTCAGCAACGCTTCTGTCAGAACCGAAGTAACCAGCGCCCGCGATGTTTATGATGGCTTTTTTGGTCCAGTTGTCGCGGTCGTCGTAATCGTTCAGTGCTGTATTATATGTGCTGAAATATGATTCAAAGTCTGCAAGGCACATATACGGGTCAGCGATGTTCTTGTCGTAGAGGAAATAATTTACGAAATCTGTAAAATCTTCACCTGCAAAGCCCTTTTCAAGTCTCTTGATGACATTCATAAGTCTTGGGCTGTTGTGGTAGAAGGTATAAGCATTGTATCCGCTCTTCCACAAATCATCTACTTCACTTGCCGTTAAGCCGAAGATGTAAATGTTGTCGTTTCCTACAGCTTCTGCCATTTCAACGTTTGCGCCGTCAAGTGTTCCGACTGTCATGGCACCATTGATCATGAATTTCATGCAGCCTGTTCCGCTTGCTTCTTTACCGGCGAGTGAAATCTGCTCACTGATATCTGTTGCCGGCATGAGAACCTGTGCCGTTGAAACATTGTACTCTTCAAGGAAAACAACTTTGAGTCTTCCCTTTACGTCGGGATCTTCGTCTATTTCCTTGCCGAGACAGCAAATAAGTTTGATTATTTCTTTAGCTCTGTAGTAGCCTGGTGCAGCTTTTCCGCCGAAAATGAATGTCTGCGGTCTCATTTCCACATTAGGATTTGCCTTGATTTCATCGTACAAAGCTATTATCTTAAGTACGTTCATCAGCTGTCTCTTGTACTCGTGTATTCTCTTGACCTGAGAATCAAACAGTGAGTGAGCGTCTATTGTCTTGCCAAATTTGTTGTTGTACTGATTGACGAAATCAATCTTGTTCGCGTGCTTAATAGCCCTGACTCTTTCAACAACACTCGCATCTTTTACGTAATCTGCGAATTTGTTCAGTTCAACAGGATTCTTTCTGTAAGCAGGTCCGATTGTTTCATCAAGAAGTGATGCAAGACCCGGGTTGGAAAGACAAAGCCATCTTCTGTGAGCAATGCCGTTTGTTACATTTGTAAACTGGTCGGGATCAGCTCTGTAAAAGTCATGGAAAACAGAATCCTTCAAAATCTGTGAGTGAAGTTTTGAAACTCCGTTTACCTTATGAGAACCGCAAACTGACAGATTTGCCATCTTAACTTTTCCGTCAGAAATGATAGACATTCTGGAAATCCTGTCCCAGTCTCCCGGGAACAGGTTCCAAAGGTCTGCACAGTATCTCTTGTTGATTTCGCAGACTATCTGATAAATTCTCGGAAGTCTCAGTTTGAACAAGTCTTCGTTCCATTTTTCAAGCGCTTCAGGCATTACTGTATGGTTAGTGTATGAAACTGTTCTCTTTACAATATCCCATGCAGTTTCCCAGGAATATGAGTACTGATCAAGCAGTATTCTCATTAATTCAGGTATGCACAATGCCGGATGCGTGTCGTTGATATGAATTGATACCTTTTCGGGCAAATTGCTTAGTGTTCCATATACATGAATATGGTCGGCAAGGATGTTCTGAATTGAAGCTGAAACAAGAAAATATTGCTGGCTCAATCTGAGGATTTTTCCCTCATCGTGATCGTCTGAAGGATAAAGGACCCTGGTCAGTGTCTCAGCAAATGTATTTTCTTCAACAGCTTTCATATATTCACCCTGTGTGAACAGTTTCATGTTGAAGTTGTTAAGATCATGCGCTCTCCACAGTCTCAGATTGTTGACTGCATCGCAGTTGTAACCTGAAATCATCATATCGTATGGAACCGCTTCAACCTCTGTATAATCAACATTTCTGACTTCCAGTCTTCCGTTTGACCAGTTTTCCTCGATTCTTCCTCCGAATCTGACAGGAAATGTTTTATCTGTTCTCGGAATCAGCCATGTTTCACCCATTGGAAGCCAGTTGTCAGGTGTTTCAACCTGGTTGCCGTCCACAATTTTCTGTTTGAATAATCCGTATTCATAACAAAGTGAGAAACCTGTTGCAGGATAATTGCCGGTTGTCAATGAATCCATCAGACAAGCAGCAAGTCTTCCCAATCCGCCGTTTCCAAGACCCGGATCCGGTTCTGCAGCATATATTTCGTCAATGTTGAATCCCATATCTTTCAAGGCGCTTCTGAATGTTTCTTCCAATCCCATATTCTGAAGATTGTTTTTCAGAGACCTTCCTATGAGAAACTCCATGCACATGTAGTAAACACGTTTCTTCTGCTGATTCTTTACTTCATGTTTGAACTCTGTTCTCTTTTCTGCAAGCATATCTCTCACAGTCAGAATAACTGTCTTGTAGATCTGAGAACGAGATGCGTCAGACGCAACAACTCCGAAGTGTCTGGCGAGTTTTCCAGATAGTAATGATACTACCTCTTTTTTTGTCATTTTATTGGCCATAAAAATCTCCTTGTATTATGTAAGCTGAAAGCTAAAAATCTCAAATAACCATCAGCAAATGTAACATTTTGTATCAACCGTCTTGAAGTGTCAATTTGTTGTAAGTGGCATTATCAATCACAAGATAATCCATTGTCAAAACTACAACTCCATCAACCTTTATTGTGAGAGTATACAATCCGGTCTTTAGT
>CADAXH010000038.1 GCA_902791785.1 uncultured Ruminococcus sp.
ACTGGCGCATTGATACCGTCTGGGGTGTCGGATACAAATTCCTGGTAAATAACTGATCCATGTCCGGATAAGCCGGCATTGAAAGAAGATTTATGCGAAAAGCTCTTTATTTCAAGTTCATACTGGCTTATCTGATTTTTGCCTTTTTCGGAGTATTTATGGTTGCGACCTTCGGGGCAAGCATGATTCGAAACCAGATTGTGCAGCACGAAGCGGATGCCCTTTATAAGGAAGCCAACCGGATTTCCACAACGTATGCGTCCGATTTGTATACCAACCGTGCGGCACTCGATACCGTAAAGCAGGAACTGGATTTCCTTGACGGCGGAAAACTCAACAATAACACAATCAAGGAAATGTGCAAAAGGTATATTGACCTGGTCACAATCGGAACAATTGCAGACGTTATGCCTTTGACAGGCGAAAACAGAATAATTGTTTATATGGGCCTGAATATGATAACCAGGAGCAGACAGTCCGGTATCAGGGCATTATTCAATGCATCCAGGGTTCCTCTTGAAGGAGAAACCAAAATCACGTCTTCAACAATCAGCTACACAATCGCCCCCAAGATTAACGCAGTCGGAAGAATGGGCAACGCAAGCAAGGCGGTTGAACTATTCCTGAGCGATGAAGACAATAAAGCAAACCTTATCGCAGAAGAACTTTGCGAAATTAACAGAGAGAGACAGTCAACTGAAAACAAGATATTGATTGAAGCTCTCGAGATGATGGAAAAACAAAACAATCTTGAAGACAAAAACGTCATTGTTCTTTCAAGCAACACATGGCACCATGGTGTTGTAGGAATAGTTGCTTCAAGACTGGTGGACCGTTTCAACAAACCCACAATTCTGATTTCGTTTGACGGCAATGATCAGGAAGGAAAAGGTTCTGCAAGAAGCATCAAGGGCCTGAATCTTGTCAATGCATTGGCTCACTGCGAAGATCAGCTCGTGAAATTCGGCGGACATGAACTTGCAGCGGGTCTGACTATAAGAAGAGACCAGCTTGACAGCTTTGCTGAAAAACTGAATGAATATATAAGCAAAGAAGTAGTTCAGAAGACTTCATATGAGAGTATAACCGCTGATTGTGAACTCAATTCAGATGACGTTTGCGAAGCAATAGTATCATCTTTCAGTTCACTTGAACCGTTTGGCTGCGGAAACCCTGAACCATTGTTCTGCATAAAGAACTGCAGGATTATTTCAATGCTTCCTCTTAGCGAAGGAAAACACACCAAGGTTGCTCTTGAAAACAACAATAACAGACTGTCTGCTGTAATGTTCGGAATCAACCTCACAAAAGAAGGTTTCACTGCCAATGATATGGTGGATATTCTGTTCAATATGGATATCAACGAATACAGGGGCTACAGATCTGTTCAGCTGAGAATCAAGGATATTGACTATTCGGACTCCCTGAAGTTCAACCTGAAACAGTATCAGAGCGAAGTTGACAGACTCATGAACAATAAAACAAATGTTTCGGAAGAGTATCTGCCGACTCCGGATGACTTCAAGAGCGTGTACTACAAGATATGCGAGTTCCTGAAAAACAATAAAGGAAAAGTATCAATCAAAAGGCTTATCGGAACATCAGACAGAACATCATATATTAAGACCGGTGCTGCCATAATAGCGTTCCAGCAGGCAGAAGTATTCAAATTCACAAAGATCAATGAGTTTGATTATGAAGTTGAACTGCTGGCTGTAAAGGATAAACCTGAAATCAATTCAACGCCAATAATGGTTGGAAACAACGTAAAAGAATAGAACCAATTTACAGAAAGAATTAACTGGAGATAAAAATGTTTAACGGAATTGACAAACTATTGTTTATTCTGGAAGAGGGCGGAAAGAAGTACGACATCGACAAAATCAGCGAAGCGTATGAGTATGCCAAGGAACTTCACAAGGGTCAGTTCAGAAAGAGCGGAGAAGAATACATAGTCCATCCGATAGCAGTGGCTGAAATAGTTGCTGAATACTGCATGGATACGGATTCGGTATGTGCCGCATTCCTTCATGACACGCTGGAAGATTGTTCAGACAAAACAAACATAGACATAATCAAAGAGAAGTTCGGCAGTGATGTTGCCGAGCTCGTTGATGGTCTGACAAAACTGGTTGCGCTCAAGTCTGAGAATCAGGAAGACGCCCATATAGAGAGTTTGAGAAAGATGTTCTTTGCCATGGCAAAGGACGTCAGAGTCATCATGATAAAACTGGCCGACAGACTGCACAATATGAGAACTCTGTCAGCCCAGCCTGAAAACAAGAGACGTTCAATTGCACTTGAGACAATGTACGTTTACGCACCTCTTGCACACAGATTAGGTATGCAGAGAATGAAGGCGGAGCTTGAAGATTTATCGCTTCATTATCTGGACCTCAAAGGTTATGAACAGGTCAGCGAAAGTGTAAATCAGAAATACGGCCAGACAATGGGATTCCTTGAAAAAATCAGGGAACAGATCAAAGATGCACTTAACAGAAGCGGCATGCAGTATACATTGGAGGGAAGAGTTAAATCAGTATACAGTTTGTATAACAAGATATTCGTAAAAGGCAGAAGCTTTGAAGAAATCTATGACTTTTACGCATTCAGAATCATTGTTGAAACAAACTCAAACTGCTACGAAACACTTGGTATAATTCACGATTTATACAAAGCTATTCCTAACAGACTGAAGGACTATATATCCACACCTAAGCCTAACAAGTATCAGGCAATTCATACATCTGTTATCGGTGAAGAGGGCGTTCCTTTTGAAGTTCAGATCAGAACAAAAGAGATGAACCAGATTGCTGAATACGGAATCGCCGCGCACTGGAAATATAAATCTGGTGAGCAGTCAAAGCAGTCGGTAGACGAGAAACTTGAGTGGATCTCAAGACTGATTGAACAGGAAGAAAACACAGAGAATCCGGATGATTTCTATGGCGCTCTCAAGATAGACCTGTTCCAGGATGAAACATTCGTATTTACGCCTAAAGGGGCAATCATCACTCTTCCGCAGAACGCCAACTGCATAGATTTTGCATACAAGATCCACAGCGAAGTCGGAAGCCACATGATTGGTGCAAAAGTCAACGGTGTAATTGTTCCGATTGACAGAAAACTCAACAACGGCGATATAGTGGAAATAATCACATCTTCATCTTCAAAGGGACCGAGCAGGGACTGGCTTAACATTGCTTTGACAAGTGAAGCAAAGACAAAGATCAGACAATGGTTCAAGAAAGAGAAGAGACCTGAGAATATTGAAACCGGAAAGAACATGATCGTTTCCGAAATGAGAAGACTTCAGCTCGGTTGTACCACTGCTGAATTCAACAGCATCATGGACGGCATTGCTTCCAGACTCGGAATGGGCAGTTCCGACGACATGTTCAGCATGCTCGGATATGGTGGTATTTCCCTGGATAAAGTATCCTCAAAACTCAGAGAGGAATACATAAAAATAGTCGAGCCGCAGAAGGAGATGATTACTTCTGTATCTCAGATTGCTGTTGTCAATCCAAGCAGAAACATCAAGGGATTCAGAGGTGTTATTGTTGACGGACTTGAAGGATGTCAGGTTAAGTTTGCAAAGTGCTGCAACCCGCTGCCCGGAGACAACATCATCGGCTTCATAACCAAGGGATATGGTATATCTATCCACAAGAGGGATTGCGAAAACATAATGGAGTTCATGAAAACTCAGCCTGACAGGTTTGTAAATGTTTCATGGTCTCAGGCAATCAACGAATCCAGTGACAGTTCAAGCTATGAAGCATTCATGCAGATGTTTGTTGAAGACAGATTGTCAATGCTTGCAGATATTTCAACCGCACTGGCTGAGATGAAAGTATCAATAACTCAGATTACAACTCAAAAAACTCAGAATCACAACGTTATAGTCAACCTGGCTGTAACTTGTAAAAACCTTTCTCATTTCAACAATATCATGTCAAGACTGAGAGATATAAATGGTGTAATCGACGTTAAGAGAGGATATGGAAAATAATAATCCATAAAAGAATATATGATTGCAGTGTTACAAAGGGTAAGTTCCGCCCAGGTGGTGTCGGATGGTGTCCTGACCGGAAAAATCGGCCAGGGCCTTGCAATTTTGCTTGGCGTATATCAGGGTGATCAACAAGAAGATGCTGATGTACTTACCGCCAAAATTGCAAAACTCAGAATATTCAGCGATGATAATGACAAAATGAATCTTTCGGTTCTGGATGTCAAAGGATCGGCCATAGTTGTATCCAATTTCTCATTGTGCGCTAATTACAAACACGGCAATCGTCCTGACTATTTGAATGCTGAAAAGCCAGAACGAGCAAATGAACTGTATGAATATTTTGTATCAGAACTGAGAAAATACATCAGTGATGTTCAGACAGGAGTGTTTGGCGCTAAAATGGCATATTCAATCGAGAACGATGGCCCTATAACCATCGTTATGGACAGCAAAATTCTATTGAAATAGGAACGCATATGAAGATTGAAATCATAGGAGACGTAGCGGAATATTATGTACAGACCTTGTGCCTGCTTTTCTTTCCGGGAGCCAAGTTCTCTAAGAAAGACAGCGATGATTCTCACAAGGCAACTGTAGTTGTCGAAAAGAAAGAAGAATCCATTTCGTCAACAGTTACAATCACATATAACTGCAAGACTTCCACAAAATCTTATGAACAGGTCAATGACGAAAATCTCATTGAAAGAACAAGAATAAGAATTGCCGTCGGCAAGGCATTTCTTGCAGCAGGCAAAGCAGTTACAGGCGTATCGCCTCAGTGGGGAATCATGACAGGTGTAAGACCCTCAAAACTTGCTTTAAAAGAGCTGAATGAGAAAAAGAGCACCAAGGCCGATGCAAAATCATTCTTCCAGAATGAATATCTTGTGTCACTGAAAAAGGCATCGCTTCTTGTCGATATTGCTTCTGTGGAAAGAAAGATAATTAACGCATGCTCAAAAGATTCATGCAGTGTATATATTTCAATTCCTTTCTGTCCGTCAAGATGCAGTTACTGTTCATTTGTTTCGTTTACATCAAACAGACTGTTGTCATTGATTGACGACTACATGGAAAAACTTACCGATGACATAAAGAAGACTTTTGATCTCATAAAGGAACTCGGTCTTGAAGTCAAAACTGTTTACGTTGGAGGCGGAACACCTACAACACTTAACGAGCCTCAACTGAAGCTTCTTTTGGACACAATAAAGGCCCAGACCAATGTTGATAACCTTGAAGAGTTTACTCTTGAAGCAGGCAGACCGGACACGATCACAGCCGATAAACTCAAAGTGATCAAAGAAGGCGGTGTTACAAGAATCAGCATTAACCCTCAGACTTTAAACAGCGAGGTTCTTGAAATAATAGGCAGAAAACACACAGTTGAACAGTTCTATGAAGCATATGAACTTGCAACAAAATCCGGTATTCAGCAGATTAATACGGATTTGATTGCAGGCTTGCCGTATGATGGATTCAGAAGCTTTTCAGAGACCATGGACAGCATCATTGAACTGAGGCCGTCAAATATTACGGTTCACACTTTATGCATTAAAAATGCCGCTGATTTCGCCAAAGAAAAGAGCAGCATCTATTCTCCCGGAAACGTTGCATCAAAATGTGTCGATTATTCTCAGCTGTCAGCCAAGAATGCAGGATATATTCCTTACTATATTTACAGGCAGAAAAATACCATAGACAACCTTGAAAACGTGGGTTTTTGTCTGCCGGGATGCGAGGGAAGATACAACATCTATATGATGGAAGAAGTTCATTCAATATTTGCGTGCGGAGCGGGAGCAGTCACAAAATGTGTTTCTCCTGAAGGCACAAATATTGTCAGGGTATTCAATTTCAAATATCCATATGAGTATTTGTCTGATACGGACAACTCAAAAATTAACAACAAATTCAACACTATCAGGGAGTTCTACAAGAATCTCTGAAATGATCGATAAAAAAAGGATTAATTAATAATGGTAATTTATCACCCATATATAAAACCGGGAACAGAGAAAAAACTGGTCAGCAAATGGGAAAACAGATTTGTAGACAGCATAAGGAAAATTGTGGACGATATATGCAAAAACAAGTCAATCAGATTTGTTACGCTGACAGGCCCGACATGTTCGGGAAAAACCACCACGGCGTCATTGCTTTCAAAGTTCTTTAAGGAAAAAGGCAGATCAGCAAGGGTTATCTCTGTGGATGATTTCTACGGAGAATTTGCAAATGACAGAACTAATGTCAATTTTGAATCTATAGAAGCAATTGACATGGAGTGTTTTACAGATTGTATAGAAAAAATAAAGAACAAAGAAGATACAAAAATACCCGTATTTGATTTTGTTACGCAGTCCCGCACCGGTTACACGGATTTTCCTTATGAAGAAAACGGGATAGTGATTATTGAGGGAATACAGACAATGTATCCTGAAATAAGGAAAATCCTTCCGAGAGAGACTACAAAAAGAATATTCATTGACGTTGAAAAATTAATAGCTTACGGCGTGTATTTCAACAAGCAGTACATCAGATACTGCAGAAGAGTTGTCAGGGATTTCCAGTTCCGCAATTCGTCACTGAAAAGAACTATATTTCTTCTTAAGAATGTTGCAGAAAATGAACATGACAACATTTATCCGTTCAGAAAACTTGCAGATTACAAAGTAAGTTCATTGATGCCTTATTGCATTAGTGTCA
Organism: uncultured Ruminococcus sp.; assembly: GCA_902791785.1. Taxonomy (GTDB): domain Bacteria; phylum Bacillota; class Clostridia; order Oscillospirales; family CAG-272; genus CAG-841. The sequence continues at coordinate 6,725 of CADAXH010000038.1, forward strand.
TCAAAGATTATTTGCTGAATAAAATTCCTTATGATCAGAATGATCCAACTGAAATGAGGGTACTTAAAAAGCTTAAAGAGGATCTGAAAAAAGTTCCTGCCATGTCGGAAAAATTTGTCCCGGCAGATTCTGTATACAGGGAGTTTATAGGATAACAGAAATATGAGCGAACAAACCAAAACAAAAGAGCCTAGACTGATTGTAGGTGTTATGGTTCTGATGATATCAAATATCATAGTGAAGCTTATCGGCGTATTGTTCAAGATACCGCTGCACAACCTGTTGGGTGATGCGGGAATGGGTTATTTCAACGCTGCATACAGTGTATTCACGACTTTGTATCTGGTATCCACCTCAGGACTTCCGACTGCAATTTCAATGATAGTCTCGCGATCAAGAATCCTCGGTCGAAAAAAACAAGTTAATAAGATCTTTTCGACAGCACTGCTGATATTCGTAGTGGTGGGGACTCTCGGCAGCTGTCTGATGTTTTTCGGTTCTTCTGTTATTGCTGAAATGATGGGAAGCCCAGGCGCCGCACAGTCAATAAAAATGATAGCGCCTACGCTTCTTCTTGTCGCAATATCAAGTTCTGTAAGAGGTTATTTCCAGGGCCATCAGAATATGATTCCGACAGCAGTGTCGGAAATCATTGAATCCATAGGAAAGTTTGCTATAGGCGTTGTTTTGGGCATCCATGCGCTTAATATAGGCAAACCCATAGAGATTGCATCCGCATATGCCATCTTTGGTGTAGTTGTCGGCGAGGCGGTCGGAATGACTTTCCTGATAGTCTTCAAAGCCGTCTACAAGCAGAATTACAGCTATACCAATCTTGAAGACGATGGCGTGGTTGAACCCAGAAAGTCAATACTGGCAAGCCTTTTCAGGATTTCCATTCCTATAATGCTGGCATCTGTGGTTCTTAATCTCACCAGCACGATTGACGCGTTTTCCATAGTTAATATACTAAAAAAAGTCATTGGTCAGGAAGCTGCAGAAGCTGCATACGGAAACTATACAACCCTTGCAGTGACTCTGTTCCATCTTCCGGCAACTCTGGTTACACCGATCTCAACATCGCTTGTCCCGGCTTTATCTGCAGCCCATACGCAGGGAAGTGATAATAAGATCAGAGTTCTTTTAAAAGCATCTACAAAGCTCGTTGCAATTATATCAATCCCTTGCGCTTTTGGCTTGTCAATACTGGCAAAACCGATCCTCGGAATACTGTTTTCCAATGCAGAATCAGTTGAAAATGCAGGTATTTTGCTGACATTATTGGCTCCTGCAGTCATATTCTCATCATTACTGACGATAACATCGTCAATACTTCAGTCATTCGGATATCAAAGATTCCCGTTAGTATCGATGATCGCCGGAATAATGGTCAAAATCACAGGAAACCTGGTGTTGATATCAATACCTCAGATTGGAATAAAAGGTGCTCCGATTTCCACATTGCTGGCGTATATAACTATGGCTTCATTGAATGTTTTATTCGTCAAGAAGTTTGTAAAACATGAATTCAGAATCATAAAAACATACATAAAACCAGTCCTGGCGGGAATAATTGCATCAATGTCCACAATGGCTTCATACACATTGATTCACACCTTGATGGGAGACGAATGGTACGGAGTCTTGTTGTCAATACTGATAACCGCAGTTGTTTATTTTGTATTCCTGTTTATTGTAAAAGCATTCGCAAAGGAAGATATTTTGTTCCTGTCACACGGAGATAAGATTTATAAAGTACTTCAGAAACTTCGCCTGATGAAATAATGCGAATTATACAAAATATTTTTCAGATGGAAATTGATAATCCTGTACAGACAATGTACAAGAGAATCAGATTCCATCTGTTTTATTATTTTCAAATAGAATGAGCTGAAACGTACAAATGTTCGTTTGATAAATTTCTATTGATAAAAATAAAAAGAAAAACCAACAGTCTGAAGATAAACAAAAATGATCCGTAAATAAGAAACGGATCAAAGATGGAAAAAACATAATTCAAATAGAAAAAGCCAAAACGAACAATTCATCGATTGAACATACTGCAATTGAAAATTCAACAGAAGGAACTGAAACGTACAATCATACATTAATAATTATAATATTTGAAAATCAAACAGAAGCAGGCAGGATGAACAATTCATTAATATGAGAGTTTGTATTTGAAATTTAAAAACCTGATAAGAGAATAAAATCAAAAATATTTTTTCAAACAGAAAAACAAAAAACGAACAATTCATCATCCGGACAATTTGTATTTGAAAATAAAAAACGAAAAAAAGATGAATCAGAAACGATAAATGCAAAACTCAAATAAAAAAGCGCAAATCGTACAAATCATCATACGAAAGCGCTGTATTTGATAAAATAGCCCAATAATAGCCTTTTTCGGTTCCCTCAATTATATAAAATTTGTATTTTGTATAATTGGATGTCAAGATTAAAGTATATGCGAAAATGCACTACCCTAGGTTGTTATATCAAAAAATGTCTTTCTGATTCTCTGTCGTAACAGTACTGCGTTACAACATTCTTTTTCAAGTTGGTCTTTTCGTTCTTTTCATTGCTTTATCAATTCTATTTTGCAAACGTAGAATTGTTTTTCCGAGATTACTTTTGTTCAAACCATCAAGTGAATCGATAATCAAATATGTTGATTCCAACATTTTATTTTCGGATAAGAAAATAAAAAAAGCATTTTCATCCGCATGAGCTTTTGACAACATTTTCATTTCGGGTAAAACAATTGATTCTAATTGATTGACATTCCATTTTGTTTTTTTACTATCTAATTCTTTGTTAACTTGTTCGACAACTTTATTTGCGAGATTGACTATTTTTTTGTCATCTATTATATCTATTTTTCCAAGTGAGCAACCCACCACTGTAGTCCTCCTTCGCATAGTATTCCTAATATTTTTTTGCCAATGACCTGGGCAGATTGTGTGATGTTCTCAAGCAACTTTTAACTTTTTGCACCATATGATTTTTCAATAATTATCGCTCGATATTGTTTGATGAATGTAATCAAAATG
>CADAXH010000039.1 GCA_902791785.1 uncultured Ruminococcus sp.
TTGAGCGCAGGCACTGTAACATTTGCCCACTCCCACGGAATGACCATTCCTGCAATGATACCGAGTCCGAGCATGAAAAATGTGAAGCTTGTTCCGCATCTCGGGTGGAATCTCTTCTGTTTTCTGACATTCTCGACTGTAAGTTCAAGTCCCTGCTCATAACAGAATATGGATTTGTGTTCCGAGCCATGGTACATGAATGTTCTCTTTATGTCCGGAGCGAGTGAAACAAGGGCAAGGTAAGAAATGAACAGGGCTACTTTTATGACTCCCTCTATAATACCTTTCACCCACTGTTCAAGGGCAATGTTGAATATTGCTTCAATGCCTCTTACAATTGCCGCAGGTGCAAGGACAAACAGCCCTATTGCAAGTACGACGCCAAGAAGTATTGAGATTGGCATGACTACAGCCATTATGGATTTTCCGAATCTTTTCTGCAGCCATTTTTCGAATTTGGTTTCCTCTTCTTCTATTCCAAGCATCTCGGCGGATCTGGAAAGAACCTTGAATGAGAGAACCATGGATTCAACAAAATTGATAACCCCGCGTATAATCGGAATATTGCAGAATTTATGTCTTTTTTTCAGCGGAATGTATTCAAAGTGTTCCGAGGTAATATCTCCGTTTTCCTTTCTGACAGCCATGTTTACGCGTGTCCCGCATCTCATCATGACTCCTTCTATAAGAGCTTCTCCTCCCACTTTGCCTCTTCTGCAGAAAAAAGGATCGTTTTTAAGGTCTTTTTTGCTCATTTTTTCAAAATTGGTTTTGTACCAATTTCCTTTCTATATAAAACTTCGCGTCATATAATAACACAAAATATAAGAAAATGTATGTATTTTTTGTAAATTTTGTTTTTATCCAAGAAAAACGAGGCCGGACAGGCCCCGTTTTTGCGGTTTCAATTAAGATTTTTTCTTTTTCGTGATAATTACAACAACTGCCGCAACTGCAATCACTGCAACAACTGCCACCACTATTATGATGACTGTTGAAGAGGAGTTGTTCTTGCCGCTCTCGCCTGTTGTGACTTCGCCGGCGGTTTCAGTAACAGTTTCTGTTGCCGGTTCAGACGTTGTAGTCTCAATTGTTGTCTCAACTGTTGTTGTCTCTTCTTCCTTTTCGCTCTTCCATCCTGCGTAAATCACTGTTTCACCGGGATTCTCTGCGGGAGATTCGAAGTCAAACGGAAGTGTGCATGCTTCGTCCGAATAATCGTTGCATACAGTCTGTGTGAATGCCATGTCGTATGCCTCTTCGAAATCTGCATCGAGGAACCATCCGCCGAACACGTACCCGTTTTTCTGCATCGGGAAATTGTATGACAGAGTGTTGCCCGGTTTGACCTTTACTTCATATGATCTTTCGACGTCTGTCAGTCCCTTGTAGAGATAGACAACATAATATTCGGTTCTCTCTTTTTTGATTGAATCAGTGTAACAGGAGAACACTCTCTCTGAATAACCGAATTCACCTTCAGCGTAAACTTTGCAGAAATATTTAGTGTTTGGAGTTAGCTCTGTGAATTCTGCTGAGAATGATCCGTTTTCGTCAGGAACGCACGGAATCTTTGTGCCATTCTCGAAGTCAGTATTTGACTTTGAAAGAATAAGTCCGCATGATGTGACATTTCCGCCGTTCAGGGATTTGATTCTTCCCTTGAGAGAAAGAGTTTCTGTACTTGTTCCGACAACAGACCCTGCAACTGACGGTGCCATTCTGTACGCACCCGATACAGTGATATTCATAGCATCGGACGTTTCACTTGTTACCGTGATAATCAGGTTGTATCCGTTTGCCTGGTCTTTGGTCAGGGTTGTGTACGGGGTGTTGCTGTAAGGGAATTTGTAGTTTTTGTTGTTTGAATCGAATGTATAGGCATATGCTTTTGCTTCATTGTCTATGTGGCTGTAGCCGCACATTGATGCGGATATGTTCTGGATAGCCATTATTGCAACGCCCGGATCGTGACCTGAAGTCGAGGACTGCATCGTCTTGTTTGAACTGCTTCTGACTATTCCGTCATCTACGTGCCATACAACAATTCCGTAGTTGTGGTTGTTCAGCGCGTCAAACGCAGTATTGCTTCCTCTGTATCTGCACTCAATCAGATAATATTCGTCAGGGTCCGGAGTAAATATTTTCAGCACGTTGTATTCACCCTGAGTACTTCCGTGCGAATACAGTGTGTATTCCCCGTCGGTAACTACTGTTGGACTTACGAGTCCGCAGCGTTCGGAGTTGAACGGATCCATAAATGCGCAGCCGTTTCCTCTGACTCCGTCTTTTCCCTGGTTCCATGAGCCGCCTGACATCAGAGACATGTCTCCGATATAGTTCCAGTTTCCGTCACCGGCGTCATAAAGGTCATAAGCACCCAAAAAGTGACCGAGCTCGTGAGCCAATGTTCCAACCGTTGCAATATTTTTTGCAGAAACGTATTCGCCCACTCTTATAAATCCTGTATTTCCGACTGTCACTCCGTCAACTTTGGCACCGGTACCGCTTGTGTGATGGGCGTGAACACCGAAGGCCAGTTTCGTTGATGGCTTGTTTGAGGAGTTGGCAGAATATTCATATCCTCCGTTGACAAACGCAAGTGCGAGTTCGTCGCCTGTAATCTTTCCGTTGTCGTCTTTGTCAAACAGTTTGAAGTCCACGAATTCAGAAGCTGCCTTTATTGCAGCAACTCTTGATGCAGTAACTTCACTGCTCTGGCTGCCTGTTTCGGCATACGGATGCTTGTACGGAACAATTACGTTTACAACACCGTCATTTGCCCTTCCGTTGAATTCGGGACCGGCGTATTCTTCAGCTGCAGGTGTGTAATAGAATTTTCCGTTTGACTGTTCGATATAGAACTGCTTCATTGAATAATCATTGTCGGCAAAAAAGTAGTCATACCACAAGTCGTCCATGGAATAGCACCACTGCTCGCCGTACAGATCGGAAGTCTTATCATAGAGACGGCCCGGATGTGCATCATCGTAGTCGTTGACTCCGTTTCCGTTTGCGTCATATGAAATCTTTATGATGAGCAGCGGGATAGGCTCTGTGTATACAAAATTGTCCAGTTTGTCAAACACAAATGTCTCTTCTTCCTGTTCCTGAGCCGAGACCATTGTAAACATGCTCACCAAAAGCATCAGGCAGATGAAAACAGACACCAGTTTTTTTAATTGTTTTCCCATGAAATACCCTTCTTTCAAAGATTGTTTTTTGAAAAATCTACATGTATAATATCTTCACGCATAGTATACTCTATGCACACATTAAAGTCAAACTGAGAATAGACAGAATGGAGCGGATAATGGCCAAAAAATCTTTTCCGGGAAACACAGCTCTTTCCCCTCTTCCGGTAGTCATGGTATCGTGCTGCAGAACAGGCGAAAAGCCGAACATAATAACTGTCGCCTGGACCGGAATTATCAACTCACATCCGGCAAAAACATATGTCTCGATAAGACCTGAAAGATACTCGCATGACATTATCAAAGAAACAGGAGAATTCGTCATTAACCTGACATCTTCCGAGCTGACAAGAAAATGTGATTCGTGCGGCGTATACACAGGCAAAAAGGTCGACAAATTCAAGAAATACAATCTGACTCCCGAATACCCGGAAAACAATGAAGTAAGCTGTCCGATGATAGGAGAAAGTCCAATCTCGCTCTGCTGCAAGGTTGACCGGATAATTCCACTGGGATCCCACGACATGTTCATTGCAGACATAGTCGGAGTTTATGTAGACGAGAAGCTGATTGACGAAAACGACAGAATATCTTATGAGAAAGCTTCCCTGATTTCATATGTTCACGGCGGTTATTTCGCGATGGGCAAAAAACTGGGTACCTTCGGTTATTCGGTTGCAAAAAAGAAAAAGAAATAACAGAAACGGACTGTCGAAGCAGTCCGTCTTTTGTTATGAGTTCATTACTCTAATTTTGGGGTGAGCACTTCTGAAAATGCTGTCGGTAGTGTACAGTCTTGTGATTGCATCCAGCAGGTTGCCCTCAAGGATGGTTTCTTCACAGTGGGACACAAAAACATAAAGTTCTTCGGCGCCGATTTTTTTCAGTTCGCCTGCAGCAAGGGACAAAGTTGAGCCCGTCGCGCAGATGTCGTCAATCATCAGCACCTTCTTCCCTTTGACGGCTTCGGTATCCCCTGAAATCGAGAAATTGTCTATCTTTCTGGTTTTGGTATCTCTGTGTTTCATTCCGAAAACAAAGTCATTGACAAACAGGGTTGAGTACCTTTTCACTGCTCCTTCGTCAGGATAGAACATCACAACATCGCCACCGATTTCATCCAGGACTTTCTGGATGATTTCTTTTGGAGTCACAATCTTTATTCTGTCTATGAGGGCTTCGCTCACATATGAGTGAGGATCAAGAACTTCAACGCTTGTGAAATTCAGGCTGTTTATGATTTCAGCAAAGTATTTGAGGGTAAACACGTTGTTGTCATCTTTGACTCTGTCGCGTCTTGCATTGGGGATGTAAGGCATAATAAGTCTTATGTCATTAATTCCTTTGGACTGCATGTGTTTTACAAGGAAACATAAAGCAACGAGTTCCTCATTTGAATCAAAAAGCCACTTTACGGTGTTGCACCTGCCAAACAGCAGGATGTTCACATCCACTTTAAGGTCAAGTGTTCTGTCATTAAAGTGTTTTATATCTATCTCTGTTCCGTTCAAAAAAATCATAGCACACCCCCGAAAATAGTAATAATGTATTTACTTTTGTATTGTAACACAAAACAGTGGTGCAAGACAAGAACATGACACCCATTATTGAAATGCAAAAAAAACAGGGACTGTGTGGATTACAGCCCCTTGCAAGTTATGTAATTGTTGTTTATCTGAAAATTAAAGCAAGAGCATCAATAGCCAGGGCAAAAGGAGAAATGATTATCAATGCAAGATTGCGGATCTTTTTTGCATTGAGTTTCTTGTTCTCTTTTTTTGTTTCGGGAAGCATATGCGCATATGGTCCTTCTATTTCAAAGGTGCGTACCTTTGTTCCTTCAATAATCTCATAACTGTCATCATAAAAACGAGAATAATCCATATGTTTCACCGGCCTCATCGGCCTTGCTCCTTCCCCGAATTTTTCCGTTCGGTATAATCTTGTGAGCATATATTACTACCTTTAACGGTAATTGTCAAGCGTTTTTTATAAAATTTCAAAAAAATCTTTACAAATATTTTACCGTGTGATATAATGTGCATGCAAAACATTCACGGAGGTATTTTCATGACCTGGCTGGACAATGTCAAAAAAATAAAAAACGACAAAAAGTTTACCAATGAAACACTATCTGAAAAATCAGGTATTTCAATCGGAACATTAAACAAACTTCTTGCCGGCGCAACGGAAGATCCCAAACTATCCACCCTGATTCCTCTGTCCGAGGCTCTGGGCTGCTCTATTGACGTAATGCTCGGAAGACAGGAAGAGAATTCGGAATCCAATTCCATAATGGACAAGTACAATGCACTTGACGACGCGGGAAAAGAATCCGTCAGATATATATTAAATAAGGAATATCACAGAGTCAGATTCTCTTCTCCTATTACAGTCAATGACCATGTCAAAGTCGGAAAGATTGTAAAACTCAGGCTGTATGACATCGGCGTATCAGCAGGTACCGGTTCATATCTGTTCGATTCAGGTTACAAGACAATATCTCTCAACAGCAACAGAATATCCGAGAATGCTGATTTTGCGGTCAGAGTTTCAGGAAACAGCATGAATCCGAAATACGAAAACGGAGACATTCTTCTTGTTGCTGAAAAACAGCCAGTAGCAGAGGGCGAACTCGGCATCTTCTCTGTCAACGGCGAAAGTTATTTCAAAGTATTCGGAACAGACAGACTCATTTCACTCAATAAGGACTACAGGGATATAGTCTTCAGTGAAAACGACGATGTAAGATGCTTTGGAAAAGTAATTGGCAAGATTTCTTCATAATTAATCTCCTTTTCGGAGCCGTTTGCACCGGGTCAGTTAAGACACGGTGACGACGGCTCCATTTTTTTGTTTTTGGTTCTTAATCACAATTTTTGAGATTTTTCATTTTTTTTGGTCAAGACTCTTGATTTTCACAAACATTCATAGTAGAATTACACTCGAAGTTGGCACTCTGGTGTTTTGAGTGCCAAAACAAGAATTCAAAAACTAATTTATCACATATATTGGAGGTTATGAGTTATGAAATTAGTTCCACTTTATGACCGTGTAGTGGTCAAGATGACAGAAGCAGAAGAAACCACAAAGAGTGGCATTGTTCTTGCTAGTTCTGCTAAAGAAAAACCGCAGGTTGCAGAAGTAATTGCTGTTGGTTCAGGTGAACCGCATGACGGCAAGAATCCTGTTGCTGTTAAAGTTAAAGTAGGAGACAAGGTAATTGTCAGCAAATATGCCGGAACAGAAGTTAAAATCGGCGAAGATGAATTCGTTGTTGTAAACATGGGCGACATTCTTGCCCTCGTTAAATGAAAGATAAGGTGAATGATTATGGCAAAACTCATTAAATACGGAACAGATGCAAGAAACACTCTTTTATCCGGTGTAAACCAGCTTGCAGACACAGTAAAGATAACACTCGGACCCAAGGGCAGAAACGTTGTTCTTGACAAGAAATACGGTGCTCCTCTGATCACAAACGACGGCGTTACAATCGCTAAGGAAATCGAACTGGACGACGCTGCAGAAAACATGGGCGCTCAGCTTGTTCGCGAAGTTGCAACAAAGACAAATGACGCAGCAGGCGACGGCACAACAACCGCTACTCTTCTCGCTCAGGCAATCATTACAGAAGGCATGAAGAATGTAGCTGCTGGCGCAAACCCGATGATGATCAGAAAAGGTATTTCAAAAGCAGTTGATGTAGCAGTTGAGTCTCTCAAGAAGAACTCAAAGAAAGTAAGCGGAAAAGAAGACATCGCAAGAGTCGGCACAATTTCTGCAAGCGATGAAGTAATAGGACAGCTTATAGCCGACGCTATGGAAAAGGTCACAGCTGACGGCGTAATCACGGTAGAAGAATCCAAATCTGCAGAGACGGGCAGCGAAGTTGTTGAAGGAATGCAGTTTGACCGTGGATACATCTCACCTTACATGGTAACAGACACAGACAAGATGGAGGCTGTTCTTGATGATGCATATATCCTCATTACAGACAAGAAGATTTCAAGCATCCAGGATCTTCTCCCTCTCCTTGAAAAAATTGTTCAGTCAGGCAAGAAGCTCTTAATCATCGCAGAAGATGTTGAAGGCGAAGCTCTCACAACAATCATTCTCAACAAACTCCGTGGCACATTCAACTGTGTTTGCGTCAAGGCACCGGGATTCGGCGACAGACGTAAAGAAATGCTCAGAGATATTGCTATTCTCACAGGCGGCGAAGTAATCACAAGCGAACTCGGACTTGAACTCAAGGAAACAACAATTGAACAGCTCGGCAAAGCTCGTCAGGTCAAAGTCAACAAAGACAACACAACAATCGTTGACGGCGCAGGCGATTCAAAGGCTATCAAAGACCGTGTTTCACAGATCAGAGCACAGATTGCCAAATCCACAAGTGAATTCGACAAAGAAAAACTTCAGGAACGTCTTGCTAAACTTTCAGGCGGCGTAGCAGTAATCAAGGTCGGTGCTGCAACAGAAGTTGAAATGAAAGAAAAGAAACTCCGTATCGAAGACGCTCTCAACGCAACAAGAGCTGCAGTTGAAGAAGGAATCGTATCCGGAGGCGGCGTAGCATTCCTTAACACAATAAAGGATGTTGAAGCTCTCTATTCAAAGACAGAAGGCGATGAACTCACAGGCGTTAAGATCATAGCTAAGGCTCTCGAAGCTCCTGTTCGTCAGATTGCAATCAACGCAGGATTTGAAGGCGCTGTCGTTATCGATAAAATCAAGAAATCCAAGAAGATGGGATTTGGTTTCAATGCAGCAACAGAGAAATTTGTTGACATGTTTGAAGCAGGAATCATCGATCCTACCAAGGTTTCAAGATGTGCACTCCAGAACGCAGCTTCAGTTGCAGCAACAGTTCTCACAACAGAAGCTCTCGTTTTTGAAAAGAAAGAAGAACCCAAGGCTGCTCCGGCACCTGCTGACGGCGGAATGGGCGGAATGTATTAATTCCAAAAAATGTTCATATGCTCCCTGCTCCGGTGCGGGGAGCATTTTTGTTTGCAAAAAGAAATTTTCATTGACTGATTTTCAAAAAAATGAGATAATGTAAAAAAACTAAAACAGGAACAATTATGGCAAAAACGGAACTGACAAATGTTATAAGGATTCTGGAATCCAAAAAAATAGATTTCAAATTTCACACTTATCTTGACAGCGAAGCGATTTCAGCAGAAGATGTTGCCAAATATCTGAATCAGAATCCCGACAAAGTATTCAAAACACTTGTAACTGTAGGCAAAAGCAACCAGCACTATGTTTTCATGATTCCCGCCAAAGAGGAACTGGATCTGAAAAAAGCCGCAAAGCACGTTGGTGAAAAATCCATAGAAATGATTAAATCCAAAGAACTTCTGCCTTTGACAGGATACATACACGGCGGTTGTTCGCCAATAGGCATGAAAAAGTTTTTCAGAACAACCATTCACAATACTGCAAAGGATTTTGACACCATACTGTTTTCAGGTGGAAGAATCGGATATCAGATAGAAACAAGCACTCAAGAACTCGAAAAGGTGATTAATGTAACCTACTCAGATCTCATTAAAAACAGCGGAGGCAACAATGGACAATAAAATCAAGATAAAGGGAAAAGAAAAGTTTTTCTATGGATTGGGCGACATGTCTGCCAATATCCTGCTCGCAGCATTTTCGTTTTATCTTTTATTCTTCATGGTCAGTATCGGCGGACTCAAACCGGCTCTTGCCTCACTTGTTTTTTTGGTTGCAAAATTTTGGGATGCAATAACTGACATCTGGATGGGAAGAATCAGCGACAACACAAAGACAAAATTCGGTAAAAGAAGAGTTTATATGATATTCGGAGCAATTCCGTTCGGACTCATGTTTATCATATTATGGCTGTGCCCCTTCTCTGTTGAGACGTCTCAATTCGTAAAATTCATTTATTATCTGCTTGCATATTGTTTGTTCAACACAACATACACGGTAGTTTATGTTCCCTACAACTCACTGACTGCAAATATAACTGACGACTACGATCAGAGAAGCAGTCTGACAACCACAAGAATCATTTTGGCGAATGTCGGACTGATTCTGGGAGCAGCCCTGTTCGGCCTGTTTGCCGGTGACAACACAATATTCTCAGACATCTTCGTCGAAGCAGGTTACAGTCAGTTTGATGCGATTAAAAACTCATATCTTGCATCAAGTGCTGTATTCGGAGTTATAGCAAGTATCACCATGATAGTTTCCGGAATCAATGTCAAAGAGAGATTTACCGGAGACGAAGAAAAGAATCCTTACGGATTGTTTAAAACAATTGCTCAGTTTATTAAACTCAAAGAGTTCAGATATACTACAGCATACTTTTTGACGAGCATGCTTGGTTTTGATATCATTCTTGCTTTGTTTATGTTCTACATACAGGATAGTCTTGGATATGCTCCGGATGGACTGCTCTCAATGATATTTGTTGCGATTCCGCTTCTGGTCGCAATGACCACTTCCGTAGTATGGGACAAATTGTCTGCAAAATATGAAAAGCATAAGATTTACACCATTTCCGTCATCATCACTTCAATTGGACTTATTATTGCTGTTCTCGTCCCTGCATTCAAAGGCAGCATGTATCAGACAACAGAAGCATCAATGGGACAACTGCTCTCATCAAACACATCTATATTCCTGTTGCTTGCTGTAGTTGTCGTAGGAACCGGAATGAGCGGAGTTCAGATTCTGCCTTATGCATCCATTCCTGACGTTGTTGAACTGGACGAGTACACTTACGGGATCAGAAGAGAGGGTGCATATTACGGAGTTCAGAGTTTCATTTACAAACTATCAAACGGCATTGCCCTTGCGCTTGTTTCTCTCCTTCTTCAGTTGTTCCAGTACAGAGAAACTCCATTCCTTGATGAAACCACCGGAGAAATAGTTTATACGTATGTTCAGCCGTTGATTGCTCAGAATGCAGTCAGAATCATTTTCTGCACATTACCGATTCTTATATTCATTATATCTGTTTTCTGTGCGTTCAAAGCGAACATGGGAAGAGACAGATTCAATTCCATAAAAGAAGCATTGGCAAAAAAGAAAAACAACAAATAGCTCAGTGCTAAGATATTATTTCAGTTGAAAATCCAATAAAAAGAATGTATAATTAATTATCCTTACATAAGGAAATAACGATATGGAGTTTTTCTATGGATAACAATCAAAACATTGTACGCTTTGTACTCACTTTCTTCCTTGGATGGATCGGAAGCATTATCATCAACCACACATCACTGAAACCTGAAGGATATACATGCAGAACAGGTGCATACATTCTCCTTGGTTTGGTTACATTTGGCATTTATGACTTAGTTGCTTCTATTTGCAACTTTGTATTTGATCCCGCTAAGGAAAGAAACATCGGCTACAAGAAAGACTAATATTTTTAGTATAAAACAACATGGCTCGCAAAATGCGAGCCATGTTGTTTTTTTTGCTTTTCTGGATTTCACTTAACCACTACTGCGTCCAGATACTTATGATTGGAATCCCACTTGTATAAACCTGTTTCGACCAAAACATCCAGATTGTCAGATGTAATTGCAATCGGAACCAACAAATAAGAGGAAACACCTTCTTTGCCATTACTATATGTTTTTGTATCGTAGATGGTTT
>CADAXH010000040.1 GCA_902791785.1 uncultured Ruminococcus sp.
AACTGGATGATGTTTCCTGTGTATTTATCATTCCAGAGGAGTTCCCATGAACCGATATCTTCTTCATCGACAATTGATGAATTGTAGATGACACCTACGGTTCCGCAGGTGTACGGAACCGTGTACATTTCGGTTTCGTCAAAGTACATTCCGCAGAAACGCTCATCGATATTTTCATAATTTTCGATGTTTTCCTTTGGATTGAAGGGTTCGAGCATGCCTTCTTCAATCATTCTTGCTGCCATGTAGTCAGAAGGGAAGATTACGTCATATGTCGGCAAAACCCCGCTTGACACTTTTGCATAGAGGTCTTCGTTTGAAGAATATGTTGAATAGTTTACGTGAACATTTTTGTGAAGTACTTCGCGGCAGTAATTTTCAAATTCTGCATTTACGTCAACAGAATCGTCATAACCGTCGGAAATGTATTCGCCCCAGTTGTAAACGTAAAGCGTTATTGCGTCGCCGTAGTCTTCTTCCTCTTCAGAACCTGAACAGGATGTCAGAAGAAGTGAACAGATCAAAAGTACCAGAAGGGAGAGTGAAATAATCTTTTTCATTCGAGTCACCTCCCCTTAGACATCTTTGTGCCTTGTTTTCTTTTTCTTGCGCCGAATGATCCTGCAAAATTGATTGCAAAGAGCAGGGCAAGAATTGCGAAAACTATGATGGCACACAAAGCATACATGCTGTATTTAACCTGGTGAGCTGTCTGGTTGTAGATATACAGCGGAAGTGTCTGAAAATCCGGTGATGATACGAAATGGCTTATTACAAAGTCGTCAAGCGAAAGTGTAAAGCCGAGCATGAAGCCAGAGAGCACTCCGGGAATAACCATAGGAAGTTCGACTTTGAAAAATGTCTTAGCGGGGGTGCATCCGAGGTCGAGAGCAGCTTCTGTCAGGAATTTGTCCATCTGCTTGAAACGCGGAAGAACTGACAGTATGACATACGGAAGTGAGAAAGTCGTATGTGCAAGTATCATCGTAACCTTACCGAATTTCAGATTGATGAATGAAATGCCTATTGCTGCAACAAACAGAAGCATCATTGAGACACCGGTAACGGAAGCGAAGAAGTGATGGCAAGGTCGAGTGAATTCCAAAGAGCGGATAGAGCCGTCTTGTCTTCAAAAAGCTCGACATACCATTTGAATGAGAATCCTTCAAAATGGCTCATTGTTCCTGCATCATTGAATGAGAACAGGATTACTATAATGATGGGCAGGTAGAGAAGAAGGAATACAATCGGGATGTAAATTCTTGAGAATACTTTCATACGATAATACCTCCTTCGCTGTCGTCACCTTCAGAGAAGTGGTTCATTACTGCAACAGATGCAAGAATGAGTATCATCATAACAAGTGAAACTGCCGCACCCATGTTGTACGTGGATACGTTCTGGAACTGGCGCTCAATTGTATCGCCTATGAGGTCGAACAGACCGCCGCCGAGTTTCTGAGAAATGTAGAATGTCGAGATTGAAGGAACAAAGACCATCGTGATTCCGGAGATTACACCGGGAAGAGAGAGCGGCAGGGCCACTTTGAAGAGTGTTTTAACACTGCCTGCACCGAGGTCGCTTGCTGCCTCGTAATACTTGACATCGAGTTTTGAAAGAGAAGTGTATATCGGCAAAACCATATAAGGCAAAAAGTCATAAACCATGCCGAGTATAACAGCTCCGGGTGTTCCTACAATGTGAACCTTAGTTATTCCGAGAGATTCGAAAAGCGAGTTGAGCAGTCCACCGTTGTCAAGAATTGCCATGAGCGAATATGTTCTGATCAAAAGGCTGATCCACATAGGGAGCATCAGTATGATAATGAGAATCTTCTGTGTTTTCGGTTTCATTCTTGACATGAAATATGCAAGAGGATAGCCAATAAGAAAGCATATCACGGTTGATATCAGTGCAAAACAGATAGACAAAAGGAAAATGTTTCCGTAACGTGTAAGGTTTGTTATGTTGGAAAACGAAAATGAACCATCGGGTCCGGTAAATGCAAAGTACACGACGAATACGAGAGGAAGAATTACAAAGAGAATCAACCATACTATGTGCGGTACTACAGCAAACCCTTCGATAAATGACTTCTTTCTCATTGTTCAGCCTCCACGTCGGGTTTTTCTTCATCTTCCGGTTCAGCTACGCTGAGTTCTTCAAATTCTCCACTGTATGAAGAATAGTCACCAAACTTGTCAGAGTACTGGGATTTTTTCATTATATGTATAGCATCGGGTTCAATATATACTCCTATTTCAGAATCCGGTGCGCAATAGTCTGTCGTCTGGATCATCCACTTGAAACCATTGATATCAACGATGATTTCCCAGTGAACTCCTTTAAATACGACAGACGTTACTTTTCCTTGGAGCATTCCTTTTTCGACCGGTACAATGTCAACGTCTTCAGGACGAACTACTACGTCAACGGGCTCATTAGGATCAAATCCTGAGTCAACGCATTCAAACGTCTGATTTGAGAACGTGACTTTCTTATCCTCAAGCATGATTCCGTCGAGGATGTTTGATTCACCTATGAAGTCAGCAACAAATGCATTTTCAGGCTCATTGTATATATCTGTCGAAGTCCCTATCTGCTGAATCTTTCCGTCGTCTATAACAACAATCGTGTCGCTCATTGAGAGAGCTTCTTCCTGATCGTGTGTTACGTAGATGAAAGTGATGCCTGTTTCACGCTGAATGTTCTTGAGTTCCTTCTGCATGTCCTTTCTTAGCTTGAGGTCGAGCGCTGCAAGAGGCTCGTCAAGAAGGAGGACTCTCGGATTGTTCACAAGGGCTCTGGCGATTGCAACTCTCTGCTGCTGTCCGCCGGAAAGAGTGTCTACAGAACGTTTTTCAAAACCGTGAAGGTTAACGAGTTCAATCATTTTTTCAACGCGTTCAACAATCTCTTTTTCCTTAACCTTTGCTATTCTGAGTCCGAATGCAATGTTTTCGAAAACATTCAGATGAGGGAACAATGCATAGCGCTGGAACACCGTGTTTACATTGCGGCGGTACGGCGGAAGGTCATTTATTCTCTCTCCCATAAAATAAACATCTCCCTCATCCGGTGATTCAAAACCACCGATTATACGGAGAGTAGTCGTCTTTCCGCATCCGGATGGTCCGAGGAATGTTACAAATTCCTTATCATGGATTTCAAGGGAGAAATCCTGAAGCACGGTGTTGTCGCCATATCTCTTTGTGATGTGCTTCAGTTCGATGATTTTTTCTTCAGTGTTCATTTTTAAACAATCTCACTTTTTAAGTATTTTTTGCGCGTCTACCGGCTTTCGCCCGCCCTACGCGCCCGTGCAACCACACAGAGTTGCATAGCTTGAAAAAAGCACGGAAAAACGAATCTTTCCGTGCATTAAAAAGTGCCGTGAATAAAAATAGAATATAACCAAATAATTATGTTTTTCCATTCACAAGCGAGATTATATCATGCATATATATAAAATGCAATATAATTTTTGCAAAAAAATCAAATTAATGCAAGTTATTGCAAATTAATAAAACCTATTTCAAAACATCTTCGTGATATCTCTTTAAATCGTTGAAATTCACCCGAAAATCTCTTATTTGCTCAAAAATTGTTAAATGTATATGACTTCACATCCGATGGGTGAAATCTGGGTTTGCAGGTCTGCAAATTTTTCATTAAGATACTTAGTCATGGCTTCACAGAAAACATCTTCCGTGTAATAGTGGCCTGCGGCGATTACGGATATATCTGAATAATTCGCATCAAGCAGGGAATTGTAGCTGACGCTTCCGGTGACTAATGCGTCTGCTCCTGCAGCTGCTGCACACTCAATGAAACTGCCGCCTCCTCCGCCCACAAGAGCCACAGTCTTAATTTCCGTTTTCCATGGCACAGCAAACAGATTCGGAGTTGAAAGCTTTGTCTTCACAATGTTGCACAATGAAGAAAACCGAATGGGTTTGTCCAGTTCGCAGAGTCTTCCCATTTCTTCTCCGCCGTCTCCGAACTTTCCCGTTACTCTAAGGCCGAGTTTTTCTGCAAGAACGTCGTTCATTCCGCCGTCTGCAGTGTCAAATCTTGTATGGAAACTCATTACGGTCACACCGTGAACAAACAGATCTGTTGCAATGGTGGAATTAGGACTTTCGCATGAGAGCTGTTTCAGGGGCTTGAAAACAAGAGGATGATGAGACAGTATGACGTCAAAACCGTGGAATCTTGCATATTCGGCTACTGCTCTTGTGACATCAAGGGTAATAAGGACCTTTTTTACTTCCTTGTTTATATCCGGACAGACCATAAGTCCGTCATTGTCCCATGGGCTCGACAGAGATCTTGGGAATCTTTCGTCAAGATAAGAATATAAGTTTTTGCATGTAATCATAGCTTCTCCATAATCCTTTCAATTTCCTTTAATATTTCTCCGAGTTTCGGATCTTTTGTACCGTTGTATTTTATCTCCAGTTCATTGTGAATCTTATTGCAGAATTCTCTGAATAAAACCGGGTCTCTGTTTTCTATATTCTTTTTGCCGAGATACAGTTCGGTATCTGTGTATGATTCCGTTTTTCCTGTATACACCGCATTAATAATCTGGTATATCCTTCTGTCCTCTTTTGCCAGCGATTCGCCTTCAATGGAGTAGCCGTTGTCATAGAGGAATTTTCTCAAAAGGTGCTGATGTGTCATCGGCTGAAGAATAAGGTTTGCCCTTTTGGCAATCTCAGATTTTTCAAGTATTTCAGTTATGAGAATGCCTCCCATGCCTGCTATGGAAATGTCTGTACATTCTTCATTGTCGAGTCCGACGAGGCCGTCAGTCAAAACAAATCTGCATTTGTCGTCAAACCCCGCACTGCTGATTGTGGATTTGGCCTTTTTCAATGGTCCAGGGTTTATGTCTGTCAGAACTGCGCTGTCAATTTTCCCGGCAGACAGAAGATGAGCGGGAAGATAAGCGTGATCCGTGCCTACGTCAATGAGCCTGTTTCCCCGGACAAAAGAGGCTACAGCTTTAAGCCGCTCCGTCAGAATGATCATATATTTCACCACGTAAAAGAAAAAACTCCCACAGGAAGCGGAAGTTCATTTTTTGTCTTTCTTTTTGTTCTTTTCCTCAACGTACTGGTTGAGTCTTTCAAGAAGTTCATCGCAATCTACTCCGTGAACCGCACAAGCTTCTTCAATTGTTTCGCCTGCTGACATAGGGCAGCTGAGGCAGTGCATTCCGATTTCATAGAAGAAAATTGCACAATCCGGATCTATCTCGATGACCTCCTGTACTATTGTATCTTTATCAAACATAATGCGTTCCGTTTCTCTAATATAAAAATTGCATGCTAAGTATATATTATTGCAGTCATGTTTTCAAGATGGGAAATCAATTTTGTAACATTTTCAAAAAACGGGAAAAGTGCAGTCAAAATGGGCCTAATTGGCAATAATTCACAATTTTGAGGGCAAAAATTCTCAAATAAAGCGGGGAAATGTAAAAACTGTTTATTGATTATGCACGCATAAATTATTATAATATGTAATGTTGAGTTTTTGTTTTGAACAGTTAAAACCAAAACACGAAAAAATTTTTTGTTTAAGGAGCAGAAATTATATTATGGAAAAGTTTACGACATCAAACATCAGAAACGTATGTTTGGTTGGACACAGTACAGCTGGTAAAACCTCTCTGACTGAGGCTATGCTGTATATCACAAAGGGATCTCAGAGACTTGGAAAGATAGTTGACGGGAATACTGTTTGCGACTACGATCCAGAGGAGGTAAAACGCCAGATTTCAATTTCTGCATCTGTTGCTCCTGTAGTTAAAGGCAACGTTAAAATCAACGTCGTTGATACTCCGGGATACCTCGATTTTATTGCTGAAGTAATCCAGGGATTAAAAGTTGCTGGCGCAGGCATTATAGTTGTTGACGGTAAGTCAGGTGTTGAAATCGGAACTGAAATAGCTTGGGAAAAAGTTACTGAGGCAGGAATTCCGAAGGCAATCGTAGTAAACAAGATTGACGATCCTGAAGCTAAGTTCGACAAGGTATTTGAAGAACTCAAGGAAAAATTCGGTACAAGCATCTGTCCTTTCTTCGTTCCCGCTAACGGCGGCAAAGCTGTAGTTGACCTCGTTGAAAAGGTTATGTACACATACGACGGCGGAAAGTCCACAAAGGGCGAAATCCCCGCAGACGTTATGTCAGGAGCTGAATCATACATCGAATCACTCATGGAAGAAGTTGCAGGAACAAGCGACGAACTCATGGAAAAATACTTCGGCGGCGAAGACATTTCCAGACAGGAAATCATCGACGCACTCAAGGTTGGTTTCCTCAACAACCAGATCACTCCTGTATTCGTAACATCCGCTACAAACCTTGTAGGTGTTGACGTACTTCTCGACACAGTCAAGGATATGTTCCCGAACCCGCTGCAGGTTGCTCATGAAGTTGTTGTTGACGGCGAAACAGAGAAGCCTCTCCAGGTTGAAGAGAACGGACCTGCTACAGTATTCGTATTCAAGACAGTTGCAGACGCTTTCGTTGGAAAGATGTCATTCTTCAAAGTAGTTTCAGGCAAGCTCAATGCTTCAGACGAACTCAAGAATCTTGAAACAGGTTCTTCAGAGAAATTCTCACACATTTACACAATCTGCGGAAAGACACAGTCAGAAGTTGAAACACTCGCTATGGGTGATATCGGCATGACAGCTAAGCTTTCCAACACAAATACAAACGACACACTGTCAGCTAAACCGGGCGCTCTTCCGATCAAGAAGATCGTATATCCTGAATCATTCTACAGCATGGCTGTTGCAGCTAAGGCTAAGGGTGAAGAAGACAAGATCTCTCAGGGCATCATCAGACTTCTCGAAGAAGATCTCTCTTACGGATTCGAAAACAATGCAGTTACAAAACAGCTTATCGTTTACGGACAGGGCGACACACATCTGAGCGTTCTCGTTTCAAAACTCAAAACACGTTTCGGACTTACAGTTGATCTTGTTCCTCCGAAGGTTGCTTACAAAGAGACAATCAAGGGCAACTCAGACGTTCAGGGCAAATACAAGAAACAGTCAGGCGGACACGGACAGTACGGTGACGTTCACATCAGATTCTCTCACAGCGAACAGGAAGGCCTCGAATTCGTACAGAGCGTAGTAGGCGGTTCAGTTCCGAAGAACTTCTATCCTGCAGTTGAAAAGGGACTTCTCGAAGCTATGCAGAAGGGTGTTCTCGCAGGATATCCTGTAGTTAACCTCAAAGCAGATCTTTATGATGGTTCTTATCACCCGGTTGACTCTTCAGAAATGGCATTTAAGGTTGCAGCAAGCCTTGCATACAAGGAAGGACTGCCGCAGGCTAAACCGATCATTCTCGAACCAATCGGAAAAGTTAACGTATGGGTTCCGGGAGACCTTCTCGGTGACGTCATGGGCGAACTTACAAAACGTCGTGGCAGAGTACTTGGAATGACTCCTACAAAGAAAAAAGGCGAACAGCTTCTTGAAGCTGAAGCTCCGATGAGCGAGATGTTTGACTTTGCAATTCAGCTCAGAGCTATGACCCGCGGTGCTGCTACATATACAATCAGATATGAAAGATATGAAGAAGTTCCGGGCGACGCTGCTCAGAAGATTATTGAAGAAGCAAAGAAGAACGCTGAGGAAGAGGAATAATCCACAAATAATTAAGGACGGCTGCGGCCGTCCTTTTTCATGAACAAAAATATACAGCCGACCCGTCAGGATCGGCTGCGATTATTTAATTATTCACCTGATGTATATGTGATAGTAACGTTGCTCGGAAGAACCCCGAATATAACGTCCATGCTGTCTTTGAATCTTTCAGGAATTGAGATTGATTCAAGTGATCTGCATCCGAGGAATGCTCCTTCGCCGATTTCAATTACTGAATCCGGAATAACAAGTGTCTTTACTGAAGTGCATCCGAAGAATGCGGATTCCTGAATTGTTAAGAGTGATTCCGGAAGATTGATTTCGCTGATTCTGTGAAGTCCTTCAAAAGCGAACTTTCCAATGTTTCTGACGCCATTGCCGAACTGAATTGATTCAATTCCGGACATCATATCAAATGCGCCGTCCCTGATTTCAATTACGCTGTCAGGAATAATAACTGTCTTGACATTAACGGGATTGAGAACAACTTTTCCGTTGCCATCTGTTGTTTTGTTTACCAGAACGCCTTTTCCAATTGCATAAACAGGAATCTCTGTTCCGACGTGATCAACATACACATCAATGAATTCAGCTGTTTCGGCGTCTGTATTCCATTCAACAATTATGCATCCCTGGTCTACGGAACCATCACTGCCTTTGCGGGTAACATAGGCGATTTTGTAAAGGGTTGAATCCGGATAAAAGGGATTTCCTACTACTTCGAATGTATATGTAACATCTTTTGGATCGATGGTGGTTGTTTCTTCTTCAGTTGTTGTCTCTTCCGTTGTGGGGTTTGTTCCGGAAGTTGTTGTTTCTTTCTGAGTTGTAACTTCTGTTGTCGGATTATTAGTTGTTTCTGTCTGTGTAGAGTTATTGCATGCCACAAGAAGTAAAAGCATTGCAGTTGCTACGATAATAGCAAGTATTTTTTTCATTTTTTCGACTCCATTTCCTATATGTTTACAACGTAACTATGATACCATAGTAATGTATAAAAGTCAATCAAAAGCACCCTTGTGCAATCATTGATATTGTAAATTTTTTGTTACGGTGATATTATTCTTTTTGCAGGATGGTATGTATTATGGATGAACTTACAAGAAGAATAAATGAATTGGCAAAAAAGGAGAAAACCGTCGGCCTGACCGATGAGGAAAAAGCCGAACAGAGTAAACTCCGCGATGAATTCAGGGCAAGGTTCAGAGCTTCGTTCAGGGCTCAGCTCGACAATGTCAGGATTGTAGAACCTGACGGAACGATAACCAAACCCGATCCCAAAGTTGCAAAGAGTTAATCGTTGGAATCCTTTTCCAAAAATCCCTTTCCGTATATTTCACTTGAATTGATGATCGTGACGAAAACATGCTCATCAATTTTTTTCGCCTGGGTTCTGATTACAGCTGCCTGATAATTGTTGACGACAGTGAACAGCACGGATTTCTCTTCATGTGTATATGCGCCTTCGGAATTCCAGACGGTAACTCCTCTGTGGTGCTCTTTCATTATATATTCTGTGATTTCTTCACGTTTGCTTGTGATGATAATCATTCCTTTACGTCTGTTGACTGCATTTGTAGCACCCTGGATTATGAAGGATTTCAGGAGCAGACCGAGGATAGAATACATACCTGTCTTCTGGTCGATGAGGAAGAATGCTGAACCGGCGATTATGAAATCGGCAACAAACATTGAAATGCTTATATCCATTTTTGAGTATTTGCGGATAATCATGGCTATGATGTCTGTTCCGCCAGTGCTGCCGCCGCCTCTGAATGCAATTGCAATACCTACTGAAGTTATGATGACAGTGAACAAAAGTTCAAGCATTGTGTCGTCTGTAAACGGTTTAGTCATCGGAATAATGAGCTGGAACAGCTGAACGAATCCCGAGAACATGAGGCTGCAGTATATGGTTTTCCAGCCGAATTCTTTTCCGAGAATAATGAATCCGATTATGAGGAACACTACGTTCAGGATAAGAACGAATGTTGCAGCCGGAATTGTTTTGATCAGATATCCGAGAATAACGGATACACCGGTCATGCCTCCGTTTGAAAAATTATTAGGAAGTTTGAAGAAATAGTCGCCGACGGCTGCAATGAATGCGCCCAGCGTCAGCAGGCTTATATCTTTAACAAAGTTCTTTTTTATCTTAAGCATTTTTTTACACCTCAAAGACAAGTCCAATTAGTTTAGCACTATAAAGTTACAAAGTAAATACAATTATGTTACAAATTGCGCAATATTTGAAAAATGACTACAAAATGAATATAATATATAGGCGCGAGTCGAAACGGCTTGACAAATAATACAGTTTTACCGAGGGTATATGGTTAAGAACGATAACTATTTCATGTACAAAGCGATTTACGAAGCATACAAGACGGATAATTCAGGTGATGTTCCGGTAGGCTGTGTAATCGTAAGGGACGGAAAGATTATTGCACGAGGCCACAACACTAAAGAAAAAAATGAATGTGCCTGTGACCATGCAGAAATGAATGCAATTAAAAAAGCGTGCAAGAAAATGGATTCATGGAGACTGACGGGCTGCACAATGTATGTGACTCTTGAACCGTGTCCCATGTGTGCCGGAGCAATCATAAATTCAAGACTCGACAAAGTCGTATTTGGTACCCATGACATGAGATACGGAGCTCTCGGTGGAAAAATTGACCTTTTGAAAGACAATCTGGAGTATTCACCTGTTGTTGAATCCGGAGTCA
>CADAXH010000041.1 GCA_902791785.1 uncultured Ruminococcus sp.
AAGATCCTCGAAGAAAAAGGAATCAAAGTTTAAAAACTAATGCAGAAATTTGCTCGGCTTAAAAAGCAAATTTCTGCATTTTTGCACATTCGATGTTGATAATGTTTTTGCCCGTGATATAATTATTCCGTAAAAATTATTTGGAGGTTTTTATGAAAACTGTACGCATTAAAGTGGTAGTTCAATCAAAAAAAGAAAACGTTCCCGGATGGCCGCACATCAATTTTGGCTATGACAAAAAGACGGAAGAAATAATGTCTTCTGTAAGGGAATACAACCCTGACGCAACATTCGATGTTGTCAGGTATACTTCTCCAAGCCAGGCTGAAGAAGCATTCGAAGAAGACAAGAAAAAATATGACGGAATTCTCCTTTTGCTTATGACAAACTGGATCAAGATTGACAATTTCTATGCTAAACATACCGATGAAATGCCTTTTGCAGTTGCGGGGATTTGTTTCTGCGGAAGCGGTTCCCTTCTCGAATCAACAGTTCCGATGATCAGAGAAAACAACCTTCCGATTCCATATGTCTCTTCTTCAAACAACATGGACATTGCTAAGCTGGCAAGAGTTCTTGTCGTAAATGCAAAACTCAAGAACACAACTGTTCTTGTAATAAAGAATGATAAAAACCAGGACAGAGAGACAGAAGCTCACAAGAGATTCGGAACAAAATTCATTGTCAAATCCGCAAAGGAATTGATGGACGAATTCAAAAAAGTAACAAATGACGAAGTGGCTCCTATTGTTAAAAAGTGGACAGGAGAAGCACTTGGTGTTATAGAACCTGCTGAGGGAGATATGGCTGAGGGAGCAAAGCTCTACGTTGCATTGAAAAAATTGGTTAAAGAAAACAAAGCAAATGCTGTCACTGTTGACTGCCTTGCCTTGTCATATGAAGATAAATATGGCAAGAACAGGCACATGTATCCTTGCCTGTCACACTTCCAGATGAACAACGATGGTGAGCTCGGAGTATGCGAAGCAGATATTGACGCAACAATGTCATGTCTCATCTCGCTGTACCTGACCAAGAAACAGGGATTTGTTTCAGATCCTGTAGTGGATACTTCTTCAGATCAGATTATTTATGCTCACTGTGTTGCATGCAAAAAGGTTTATGGAACAAACGATGCTCGTTCATGCGATTACTACATCAGAAGCCATGCAGAAGACCAGCTGGGCGCCTCAGTTCAGGTGATATTCCCCACAGGTGAAAAACTGACAACATTCACGATGAGCAATGTTAACGGGTGGGGCAGCATACATTCAGCTGAATCAGTAGGCAACGCAGGAGGCGATGCAGGATGCAGAAGCAAACTCGTTGCAAGGTGCAATGCAAGGGCGATTCTGGACAACTGGATGCCCCAGTGGCACAGAGTAACAGTTTTCGGTGATTACAGAACAGATGTAATGAACCTGTATAAACTCAAAGGACTCAGAATCGTTGAAGAAGATAAATAATATCATGAAAAGAATACTATCGTTTATTATTGCATTTGCAATTGTATTGATGGCAATTGGTTTTACAGGCTGCAACATACGAGTTTCAAGCTACCGGGCTCTTATGCTTGTTCAGACCAATACGAAACATGAGGCATCAATGAGTTTTTCTGAATTCACAGGAACAAAAGTGTTTACTCTCAAAGTGGTCGGAAATAAGGAAATGATGTTGTCTTATTCGGCCGAACTCGATAATGGCAAAGCTGAAGTGTTTTACGAATACAATGGCGAAAAAACAGACTTGTTCACAATAGAATCGGGAGAAGAAAAGAACTCGAAAGTCGGCCCGTTCTCA
Organism: uncultured Ruminococcus sp.; assembly: GCA_902791785.1. Classification (GTDB taxonomy): domain Bacteria; phylum Bacillota; class Clostridia; order Oscillospirales; family CAG-272; genus CAG-841. Next base: position 1,801 of record CADAXH010000041.1, read on the forward strand.
TCAGGAACCATATACATCACTGTCAAGACAATGGAAACATGTGACGAAGGAAAATTTGTATTTTCCTTGAATTAGTTTTTATCAAAAAATGCTCCGTTTCCGGAGCATTTTTTACGTTTCGCAATATGTGAATCTGTCCCACGGAATATCTACCGGGGCCTTTTTGCTGATTATATCATCAACATGCATGAGTAATGGAAAATCTTCAAGTCTGATCAATCCTTTTTCAGCTTTGACGCGTACTGCTTGAGCAACTCTTTCTGCAACAACAAGAGACTCCAGCGTCACTCCGTTGAGTTCCGCTTTTGCCTGATCTATATTCAGTCCTCGGCCAAGCAGAATCCCGACGAGTCTTGTTCTTCCGCCGTATACAGTCACATACAAATCACCGAAGCCAACCGCCCTGTTGTTAATATTGTCTGACCCTCTTACCGAAAGCAGTTTTGTCATTTCACGCGTTGCCTGACCAAACACTGCTGCCTGAGAATTGAAATGGATTTCACTATCTGTCCCGAATTCTTTCTGGTTTACTCCTATAGTAAGTGCAATTCCAAGTGCATATCCGTTCTTAAGAGCAACAGCCGTTTCTATACCGACAATATCAGTTGTAATGCTGATATGGTAGTAATCCGTCTCCATTACCGATTTCAGATATTTCAGCGTTTCAATTTTTCGTCCACAGAATGAAACTTCGGTCTGGTCATGAGCGACCAGCTCATAACTTGTACAAGGTCCTCCAACAGCATTCAGATCCGCTTCGATTCCTCGTTTGCAGCACTCCTGTTCCCAGTACTCGGGATAAGTGAGAAGATCCCCGTTTGGAAGGTTTATCAAACCTTTTGTCACTGTAAGCACTGGAATTCCAGCAGGCAGCTGAGGCAGCACAACTTCAGAAAACCATTCAACGCCAAAACTTGAAACGCCTCCAATAACCATATCCGCACCGGCAAGAGCCTCTTTCAGTTCTCTGAAAAAGAAATACTGAACTCCTGACGGAAATTTCTTATTGAATTTAGGATGTTTTCCTGTCTTTTTGCATTCCGTAATGACATCGTCGTCCAAATGTGTTCCGACGAGTCTCACTTCATGTCCGTTTTCCATTGCCGGAAAAGCAAGTGCTGAACCCATCATACCTGCTCCGACTATAACAACAGTTTGTTTTGTCACTGTTCTTCTCCCTCAAAGCGATTGTTGTTCCGTTTGCAAAGAAAAACAACTAGTTACATGTAATTTTCGTTATTTTTGTAATCTATCACTATTTTCTTGCAATAGCTGCAGTTATATGCAGGACCAGTTGGACAAGTGAAATTGTCATCTGTAAGGATAATATCCTTTTTGCCTACTACAAAGAACACATGCTTTTTCTTTGTAGTAAAAAAGACTCTTCTTGCACTTTGAATGTAACCAACTTCCATTTCTTTTCCGCATATAGGACAATTCATGTTTTATCCCCCTGAAACATAAGGTTCACACCTTTTCTGAACATATAAAAAAGGCTTGATAACAGTATATCAAACCTATTCTGCTATAATGGTGCCGGTGGCGGGACTTGAACCCGCACGGGTTTTAAGCCCAATGGATTTTGAGTCCACCTCGTCTGCCATTCCAACACACCGGCATGCCATAGAATTATAATAGGTTTACAGAAAAAAATCAATACTTTTTTTGTATCCCATTACAATCCTATTTTTGTCCTGTTTTTGTCATAATTTCTAATCAGAAATTCTCAGATTCTGTGCTGAAGCAACAGAACACTGACCGTTCTGATTGTCGCCTGTAGCAACCAAAGTTCCATATTTTGTCAAACCGATTGTATGGTTCCTTCCGGCTGCAATTGCAATGATATCTGTCCACTGAGACACTTCACACTGCTTGTATCCGTTGTATCCGACAGACACTACTTTTCCATTAGATGTCAGTCCAACCGTGTGATAGTTACCTGCAGCAATAGAAACGATATTTTTCCAGGATGAAACATCACATTGACCATTTGAATTGTTTCCTACTGCCACACATGTTCCGTCGGATTTCAATCCAACCATATGGATTCCGCCTGCTGCAATGGCAGTTATGCTTCCCCATCTGTTTGCGCCCCAGTTGCCGTCAGTGTTGGCTCCAACTCCTACCACTGTTCCGTCAGCCTTGAGTCCTGCAGTGTAATTGTTCCCTGCAGATATTGCAATTATATCTGTCCAGTCTCCAACATCAGTCTGTCCGTACGTTCCATCGCCAGTGGCAACACAGGTTCCATCAGATTTCAATCCAACCGTGTGTCCCGAGCCTGCTGCGACAGAACAAATGTTTCTCCAGCCTGAAACGTTGCACTGACCATATCCGTTGTAACCCGTTGCAAGAACTGTTCCGTCGGATCTGAGTCCGATAGTGTGATACGCTCCGGCAACAATCTGTACCAAATCTCTCCAACCGGAAACTTCAATCTGACCATACTCGGCAAATCCAAATGCTTTGACTCCGCCGTTGTTCGTAATGGCAAGAGTGTGCAGTCCTCCGGCAGCAATGGTTCTGTTCTTGAAATAAAAATACTTGGTTGCAGAGTTTGTGCCGACATTTACATGATATGTATCCGTACTTGTCGTGTTGAAAGCTTCCTCAATGAGCGCTCTTCCCGAGTTGTTCATTGCAGATCCTGCCTTTGTGACATTAGAAGTGAAGACGCTTGTCAGTGAACCCGTCTGATTACCATCCGGTTTAACCTGAACTGTATTATTTGCGGAAGTATACCTTTTGGTGTATTCCTCGTTGTCTCCCATTGCCTTTCTCATTGCAGTGGTCACGCCCATTGTGTCACCTGAATGCTCTGCGGGTCCGACTGTCACAGTACCGTTAATCGGTGAATACTTGTCCACACCTGAACTCTGAAGGCTGTTGATTCGTTTTTCAAGTCTGGCAGCTTTTTCGACCACCATGCGGAGTTTTTTGTGATTCTCACTGTATTCCTCTGCCATCTTTGCAACCGCAAATACAACATAAACTGCAACCAGTGAAATAAGAGAGAAAACTATCCAGACCAGTCCGCCAAATACGTCGGACAAACCCAGTGTTCGTATAGCCATGACGATACATGCCGCTGCAAACAATACACACACGGCAGTGCCTATCACCTTTATTTTCTTGCTCAAATCTGACATAATATCTCCCTCTCAAAAAAGTTATAAATATATTCTAACAAAGAACAGAATATTATTCAAGACTGCCTCTCGGGCAATTGTTCTATTTGTTTTTTTTGTTATTGACACCCAAATTGTTATGTGATAGAATAACACATCGTGAATAAGCGCCCGTAGCTCAGTGGATAGAGTGCCCGGCTACGAACCGGTAGGTCGTGGGTTCGAATCCCTCCGGGCGCGCCACACAGTCTGACTTCTGTCAGACTTTTTTTATGTCAAAAAATTGTCAGCCTTGCACCCAGAATCAGATATACAACAACCCATACCGGAACTATAACGAGCAAATGAAGCAGGTAGAACCAGAGTGTATTTCTTCCGAAAAAGGTAACCGGATTATTGTAGTACCTTTTGAAAAGCAACGACTTTCTGTCTTTGTAAAGCCATTTACCGAAGAATACTCCGATAAACACTATTCCGCCATATGGGAACAATGGTTCGCAATCGGCTCCCGTATATGCAAGTCCTACGATTGTTTTTGGAATCAGAGTCCACAGGCTTTCAGATGAATAGCTTACAGTATAGTCCCTGTTCTCATTTACCAGGTTGATAAACAGAATACCGACAACAACCATAACCACGCCGATTGCCAGATAAACCCATTTGTTCGTGTTTGCTTTTTCGAGCAGACCTATAATCAGCAGGCACACTGAAATGCAGTGAAGAACTCCGAATGATACTATGTCGTCTGTTGAATCAACTATAAGCATAATCACTACTGAAGCCAATGTGAAAAGCATTGCTACTGCAAACAGCTTTGCACCTCTTTTCAGATTGTTTCTGCTGAATGTGCAGCAAATACCCGTAAGCATCAAAAACAGACTCAGTCCCAGAATATGTATAAACATCCTGAACGGACTGTTCCAGTATGAATACGCGAATTTTGTTATGTCATATGTTGCAACACTCTGCTGAAAAATGTTGGGGAGCATGAATATGACCATTGCAAACGCATGATCCACAGCCATTCCCAGAATGCATAGTCCTCTTATTATATCAAGCTCAGCTGCACGGCCTGACAGGTCCTTTTTTACTCTTCCCATTATCTTTTTACTCTCGCGCCAGCGCCTTCCATTACGGCTTCAACTTCTTTCCTGCTTGCCATGGAAGTATCGCCGGGGGTTGTCATCGCCAAAGCGCCGTGAGCGGCTCCGTAATTTACTGCATCTTCCGGATTTCCCGTCGTCATAAGTCCGAAAATAAGACCTGATGCGAAAGAATCTCCTCCACCGACTCTGTCAAGTATTTCCAATTCCGGATAATCCTTGGATTTGTATATCTTTCCATCTGCCCAGCACAAAGCGCTCCAGTCGTTTACTGTCGCGGTTTTTACTGTTCTGAGTGTTGTTGCGACAACTTTGAGATTCGGATATGTCTCTGCCGCAGCATTGATCATTTTCTTATATCCCTCGATATTCAGGGATTTCAGATTCTCGTCATTTCCTTCAATCTCGAAACCGAGGCAGGCAGTGAAGTCTTCTTCGTTGCCTATCATGACATCAACATATTTCGCAATTTCTTTATTAACTTCACGTGCTTTTTCGATTCCGCCAATTGCGCTCCACATTGAAGGTCTGTAATTCAGGTCATAAGACACAATTGTTCCGTGTTTTTTTGCGGTTTTGATTGCTTCGACAACTGTTTTTGATGACTGCTCGGAAAGAGCGGCATATATTCCGCCCGTGTGAAGCCATCTCACTCCGAGTTTTCCGAATATGTATTCGAAATCAAAGTCTTCAGGAGTTGCTTTGGATATTGCTGTGTTTGCCCTGTCTGAGCATCCTACTGCACCTCTTATTCCGAAACCGCGCTCCGTAAAATTAAGACCGTTTCTGCAAACTCTTCCTATTCCATCGGTTTTCATCCACTTGATCAATGACGTATCTACTCCGCCCTGAAGGATCAGGTCCTCCATGAGTTTTCCTACCTCATTGTCGGCAAAAGCGGTAATCACGGCAGTTTTCATTCCAAAGCATTTTCTGAGTCCGCGAACAACATTGTATTCTCCGCCGCCTTCCCATACTTTGAATTCCCTGGCTGTTCTGATTCTTCCCTCACCCGGATCGAGTCTGAGCATTATTTCACCTATGGAAACAGCATCAAACGCACAATCATTTCTGTCTTTTAATTCAAGTAACATAACTCAACCTCTGATTTCTTTGACTATGCTGACAGCTTCTTTTACCAGTCTTTCAATTTCGTCAAACCTGCCCGCTTTTATAAGATCGCCTTTGACCATCCAGCTTCCGCCGCAGGCAAAAACTTTGTTATATGCAAGATAATCTTTAACATTATCTGCATTGATGCCGCCTGTGGGCATGAATCTAACATTTACATAGGCTGAAGCGATGGCTTTTATCATTTTCAGACCGCCGGAAGGCTCTGCGGGAAAGAATTTTACATGATTGAGACCAAGCTCAAGTGCTCCTTCGATGTCGCTTGGAGTACATGTTCCGGGACACATGGGTATATTTTTTGATAACACGTGTCTTACCACTTTTGGATTGAGTGCGGGGGCAACAATGAATTTTGCACCTGCGTCAATTGCTCTGTCAGCCTGTTCGGTTGTAAGTACAGTTCCCGCTCCGACACGCATATCCGGAAAAGCTTTTGTAATCCTTCTGATTGATTCTTCAGCAGCATCAGTCCTGAATGTTATTTCTGCGCATGGAAGTCCGCCCTTCATAAGAGCCTCAGCGAGCGGCAAGGCCTGTTCACAGTCTTCCAAAACAACAACAGGAACTATCCCTGTTTTTCCCAACTGCTCCAGTACGTTATCCTTTTCCATATCCACCTCTGTTATTCTGCTGAGTTGTACTCAAAGCAAGGCATATATTTTACTTTGAACAGATTAGCCTTGTGAAGCGTATCTATTCTGTTTTTTGTGTTCGGATCGGGTTCAATTCCCTCTCTGATATACTTGTCCAAAACAGCATATGTAAAACCAAGATTGTCTTCATCAGTTTTTCCACTGAGTCCGTCTATCGGCGGCTTTTCTATATACTTTTCAGGCAGTCCCAGATATCTTCCGATTGCCTTTACTTCGGTTACCGTAAAACGAGATATAGGAGAAAAATCTCCTGCACCGTCGCCATACCTTGTCGCGTATCCAACCCAGTCTTCAGAAAGATTACATGTATTTGCGACTCTTCCGTTGACACATTGAGACACAGCATATACGGAAGCCATTCTGATTCGCGCAGGCAGATTCTGTGACGCCTGCTGTGTAAGATCCATGGACTGAAGTACCTGGAGTTTGACTGCGTCAACTGCGTCTTTTATGTTAATGACATAGTGTTTTATTCCCAGGTGTTCGCAAATGCCGTATGCATAATCAATATCTTCCTGGACTCCCTGTGGCATAAGTACACCGACTACTCTGTCTTTGCCTAGCGCCTTGCAGCAGAGCGCTGCCACAATTGAGCTGTCTTTTCCACCGGATATTCCAAGTACGGCATTGCATCCTCTGCCGTTTTCCTCAAACCATTGTCTGATCCATTCTATGCATTTTTTCGCTGCATCTTCGACATCAAATTTGTACATGTAATTACCTCAATTTTTTACGAATTGTCATGTTCTTTGTTCATTATAGCATCTATTGCGCGCATGTGCACTCTTTTTTATTGTTTTTATCTTAAAAAAGTTGTATTATATGACAGGAAATCAATCAATCAAGAGGAATACCAATGGCACAAAAAATTGAAACGAAAAAAAGCAATGCCGGAAAAATAGCGCTCATCGTCTGCGCTTCCGTCGTTGCTCTGCTTGTGGTTCTCACAGTTATCTGGATGTTTACTTCATATGTTCCGTCCGCAAAATATGTGGACGCAATAAAGGAAAGAGGAGTTGAAAGCTGGAAGGATACGGCTTCATCTTCTTTTGGCTTCGACTCAACAAGATATCAGTTCTACATCGGAAGACCGGGCTGGCTGTCATGGTCATCACATTTGGCTATAAGCATGCCGTCTGATGTTGGAGCTGACGGTTTTGCTATATCTCCGGACGGCGTAAATGCAAAAGTCATTGGCGGAAAAGTAGTTGAATATACAGCCGACATATCAGTTGTTACACTTCAGGGAATGTCATTGAAATCTACCCTGTATTATTTTAAAGTTGACAAATCCGGCAATCTTATCGATGATAATCTCACTGATGACGCTCTTGAAGTATATGAAAGTCACAAAGCCAATATCAAAAATCTTGTGAGAAAAATCAATTCCATTTGGGGATTTATCGATTAATCCAAAAATGGCGGCATCTTCTGTCGCCATTTTATGTTTTTTGGAGGGCGCATGAAATACACACTGATGCACAAAGATACACCCGTGGCTGAGTTTGACTTTGATGAAAAAAGATCAAGTCTGAAAAAAATACTTGGCATATTCTCTGCGGATCATATGCCTCCGGGATCCATGGATGCCAGAAATCTGACAAAAAAATCTTTTTTGACATGGTGGTCAGAACGTTCACTGCCCAAAGACAAAGCAAACATAGATTACATGCTCAGTTGTCTCTGTCTTAAAAACCTTTCCCAGCTAAAGTTAAAAGGAATGGCTCTGAGTCTCCAGGATTGCTACTGGATGAAAAAGAACGATGTCGATTTGAAATGGAAAGACGTCAACTTCTTTGACAATGGATTCACCGATGATGTGGCAAACGTCCTATACGGAATGAAAATAGACGCATACGGGTTCGATCTGAAGTCTCCTGAAAACACAACTGCCGGATACACAAAAAAATACTGGAAATACAACAATGGCAACATACTCCTGTACAAATCCGGGACACCACCCTACAGACAGCAGCCTTTGAATGATGCAATATTCTCGGAAATCTGTTCAAGACTTAATATAGATCACGTTGAATACGATGCCGTTATGGACAGAGACATCCCATTGAGCGTCTGCAATTGTTTTACAAGCAAAGACATTGAATTCATTCCTGCAGTTCAGGTAATGCGCATGTTCTCCAAAGACAAAAACGATTCCGACCTGCAGCATTACGTAAAATGCTGCGAGAATCTTGGAGTAAAAGATACATTTACATTCTTAAGCGGCATGTTTGTTGTTGACAGAATAATGAACAACGATGACAGAAACTATACGGACTTCGGTCTGCTAAGAGATTCAGATACGGGAGAATTCATAAAGCATGCTCCTCTGTTCGGCTGTGGAAACTCCCTCGGATATTATCTTCCTTTAAGAGATTTATCCAGTCCTAAAACGAAATGGAACGGAACACCGTTTGCAAAAGAATCCCAGGACAGATTGTATCTTTTAAACAACATGCCCGTATTCAATTTTGACAGACTTGAATCAATAGAAATATTTGCGAGCAACACATATGGCATGTCAAAAAAGACAATGAATTTACCAAGGATAAATGCTGTCATCAGTATTCTGAAAAACAATATTGAGGAATGCAAATCTTTACAAAAGTCATAACAAAAAACCGCTTAAAAAGCGGTTTTTTGTTATCTTATAAGTTTTTGTCGATGTGATTAACTGCTGCCAGTGCAGCTACAGATCCGTCTGCCACTGCGGTTGTAATCTGTCTGATTCTCTTTGTTCTGCAGTCGCCTGCGACATACACGCCCGGTGTCTTTGTCACGCATGTCTCGTCTGAAGCAATGTAGCCTCTTTCATCAAGGTCAACAACCTTTGCAAATGCTTTGTTGTCCGGAACAAGTCCGATAGCAACAAAGGCGCCGTCAGTTTTCAATTCTTCAACTGTATCTGTGTCTTTGTGCCTGACGACAACAGACTCAAGCTTGTCCTCGCCTTTGAATTCAAGTACACCTGATGAAGTCATGAACTTAACATTGCTTCTGGACCTCAATACTTCAAGAGAAGATGCTTCTCCGGTAAAATACGGAAGGTCCTGAACCATAGTTACGGATTTACATTTTTCGGACAGCAGAATTGCATCCTGGAATGCACTGTTTCCGCCTCCAACAACGACTACGTCTCTTCCGGCAAAGAAGTCTCCGTCGCAGATGGCACAATATGAGACGCCCTCACCCGAGAATTTCTCTTCTCCAGGCACTCCGAGATGTCTGTGCTTTACACCTGCTGCAATAATGACTGTCTTTCCTTCAAACTCGCCAGAGTCGGTCTTTACCGTCTTTGTTTTCCCGTTGTCTGTTACATCAACTACTTCGCCGAATTCAAACTCTCCGCCATGAGACATAACCTGATCCACAAACTTATCAGCAAATTCAGATCCGCTTATCTGTTTTGACCCGGGATAATTCTCAATTTTGGGAGAATAATTGACTTGTCCTCCAAAGGAGGCCTTTTCTATTACCAGAACGCTTTTTCCTGCTCTTCTGGCATACAGAGCCGCAGTTAAACCTGCGGGCCCTGAGCCTATAACAATAATATCGTACATAACGTTATGAAAGTGATTCTATATATTTCTTGATTTCCGGAACGCCTTTGTACTTGTTTCCGCCGACAACCAATGTTGGAGCCTGGTTGATTCCAAGACTGAGCGCTTCATCCTTGTGTTCGTCTGCATAGAGGTTCTCATATGCAATTCCTGCTTTTTCAAGCATTTGTTTTGCTATCTTGCAGTTCGGACATGTCTTTGTAGTAAAGAGTTTCAGTTCGTTTGAAACTTCTGCAACTTTCTCCTGTGTGACGGGCGGGCAGTCGCTTGCGTGCTGAATTACGCCCTGGTGACGGAGTTTGGATGTTGCAATTACATATTCCTTGCGCTGTTTGAACTCCTGTGCCTTTCCGTCGTTCCAGTTCTGAACCGGACGATAGTAGCCTGTGATACGGCTGTTGACTTCGGTCTTCTTGCCGCAGATAGGACATGTGTAAACCTCGCCAGCCAGATAACCGTGATCAATACAAATAGAATATGTGGGTGAAAGTGTGTAGTAAGGAAGCTTGTAGTTCTCTGCTATCTTCCTTACGAGATCAGCTGCTGCCTTCCAGTCAGGAAGCTTTTCGCCAAGGAATGCATGGAACACTGTTCCTGATGTGTAGAGCGTCTGGAGCTCGTCCTGGATATCCAGAGCTGTGAATATATCGTCTGTATAACCAACCGGGAGATGGCTTGAGTTTGTGTAGTAAGGTGTCTCGCTCATGCTTGCTGTGATTATATCCGGGTATTTAGCCTTGTCGTGCTTAGCAAGTCTGTATGACGTTGCCTCAGCAGGTGTAGCTTCGAGGTTATAAAGGTCGCCGTACTGTTCCTGGTAGTCTTTGAGTCTCTCACGCATGTGGTTCAGAACATTGATTGTGAACTGCTGTGTTTCAGGCTGTGTCATGTCTTTCTTGATCCAGCATGCATTGAGTCCTGCCTCGTTCATGCCAACCAGACCTATTGTTGAGAAGTGGTTGTTGAATGTGCCAAGATATCTCTTTGTATATGGATACAAACCTTCGTCAAGAAGCTTTGTGATAACTGTACGTTTGGTCTTGAGTGAACGAGCTGCGACATCCATCAGATGATCGAGTCTCTGATAGAACTCTTCTTCGTTCTTTGAAAGGTATGCAATTCTCGGCATGTTGATTGTTACAACTCCGACAGAACCTGTTGATTCACCGCTTCCGAAGAAACCGCCGGATTTCTTGCGGAGCTCTCTGAGGTCGAGTCTGAGTCGGCAGCACATGCTTCGAACATCGCTCGGTTCCATGTCTGAGTTTACATAGTTTGAAAAATACGGTGTGCCGTACTTGCTTGCCATTTCGAACAGGAGCTTGTTGTTTTCTGTTTCTGACCAGTCAAAATCTCTTGTTATTGAATATGTCGGAATAGGATACTGGAATCCTCTGCCGTTTGCGTCGCCTTCAATCATGACTTCGATAAATGCCTTATTTACCATGTCCATTTCTTTCTTGCAGTCGGCATATGTGTAATCCATTTCCTTGCCGCCTACGATACATGGCTGATCTGCGAGATCTGCAGGAACTTTCCAGTCAAGAGTGATATTTGAGAACGGAGCCTGAGTACCCCATCTTGAGGGTGTGTTTACACCATAAATGAATGATTCTATGCATTTCTTAACTGCGGAATAATCAAGTTTGTCTGCACGGACAAATGGCGCAAGATATGTGTCAAATGATGAGAATGCCTGAGCACCTGCCCATTCGTTCTGCATGATTCCGAGGAAGTTGACCATCTGGTTGCAGAGTGTTGCAAGGTGGCTTGCGGGTGAACTTGAAATCTTGCCCGGAACTCCGCCGAGGCCTTCTTTGATGAGCTGTCTGAGTGACCATCCTGCACAATAACCTGTCAGCATGCTGAGGTCATGAATGTGAATGTCTCCGTTTCTGTGAGCGTCAGCAACTTCCTGATCGTATATTTCTGAGAGCCAGTAGTTTGCTGTGATTGCGCCTGAGTTTGAAAGAATAAGACCGCCGACTGAATATGTCACTGTGCTGTTTTCCTTGACACGCCAGTCTGTTGCCTTTACGTAGCTGTCAACCAATGCCTTGTAATCAAGGTATGTGGCATTCATGTTACGTATTTTTTCTCTGTTCTTTCTGTAGAGAATGTATGCTTTTGCAACATCTCCGTATCCTGCTTCTCCAAGAACCTTTTCTACACTGTCCTGGATATCTTCAACTGAAATCTGGTCATTTTTGATTTTCTTGTTGAAGTCTGCTGTTACTTTGAGAGAAATGAAATCGATGATCTGATCGGTGTAGTTTGTCTTTGTAGCGTCAAATGCTTTCTTAATCGCTTCATTGATTTTTACCAGATCAAACTCTGCTACTTTTCCGTCTCTCTTTATTACTCTGTACATAAAATACCCCTTCCGTTTTATCAAAAAATCTCAACGCCTAACAATATAACATATACTTATGGCTCTGTCAAGCACTAAAACACAACATATTGTGTTTTTTGTCCGACATTTTTACCTTTCTGCACAACATGTTGTTGTTATACTTTCGTATAATAAATGGCGATTATCTATGTTGCGTCTTGACAATCGGGCATTTTGGGCAAAAAAACAAATGGCACTGCCATGGATGACAATGCCACAATATATAGTTTTCAAATACCCCTTAGGGATACCTTAGGAACGTTGTTTTTTACTATATTAAGGAAGTTCTGATACTCTTCATAGCTGACTCCCTCCATCGTAGGATCAATGAGATCTCCGGAGTTTTTAAATGCCTGAATGAAATACTTTTCTTCTCCTTTTATCCATTCGCTGATTTTCAGCATATCGTCTGCAGTGTGGAACTGCTTCACTATTGTTGTCCTGAATTCAAAATCCGTTTTGTTCTGCATAAGAAGTTCGACGGACTTTTCCACTTTTTCCATAAACCTGTCGTCTATTCCTGACGTAACAGCGTATTTTTCCTTTGAATTCTTTATATCCATTGCTATATAATCTGCCAGGTTGTTGTCAATTATCTCACTGAGCATGTCAGGATTCGTCCCATTTGAATCCAGCTTCACAGCGTAACCGATTTCTTTAATTTTTGCCATGAAATCCGGAAGGTCTTTATTCAGTGTCGGCTCTCCTCCGGTTATGGCAACTCCGTCGAGGAGTCCTTTTCTTCTCTTCAGAAAGTCAAAGAATTCATCCTCCGGTATTCTTCCGGCTTCCTCAGGTCTTTCCACAAGAATAGAATTGTGGCAGAAAGGACATCTGAAGTTGCAGCCTGCAAAGAAAACAGTGCATGCCGTTCTACCCGGAAAATCCAGCAGTGTTAGTTTTTGTACACCTGAAATAACCATTTTGTCACCTACTTTCAAGGTAATCTTAGCACATGGACAGGGTGAATACAACTCCATTTGATAAGTCCCGCCACTTGATTTTCCCGAGTAATTTGGTATAATTGAAACGTAGCTAATATTTTATGGAGGTAAAATATATGAGAGGATTACTTATCGCAGCAGCTGCTGCTCTGGCACTCACCCCGTTCAAATCAACAAAAGACGAGGAAAACAACAAAACCGAGTATCGTTCATTGCTTTTCAGATACACATTCAAAAAGACCGCAAATGAAGACGGAACAGAAAAGAAAACATTCAATGCTGAATTCGCAGGATTCCCGACCAAAGAAGATCTGAACGATCTTAAAACAAATGTAAGCAAAACCGTTCAGGAAGGCGTAAACAGTGTTAAAAAGGCATTCGGAAAAGACGAATGCTGCTGCAAAAAAGAAGGCTGTTGCTGCAACGAAGAAGACAGTGAATGCTGCTGCAACGACGAAAGTGAAGATCAGAACTGCTGCTGCAAGCAAGAAGAAAACACCTGCTGCCATTCTGAAGAAGCACCTGAAACATCCGAAGAAGAAAAAGCCGAATAAAAGCAATTCCCAGACACTCTCTGGGAATTCTAATTATTACGTAAGGAATATTCATTATGTCTAAAAAACAAAAAAACAGAGCCCAGCAGGAAAAGATAAAAAGACGCGAAAAAGAACAACAGCTGTCTCTTCAGAAAAAGGAAAAGAGAAAAAAGACACTTAAGATTTCATTGATTGCATTTGCTGCTCTCTGCGTCGTTCTTGCAATAGCGGCAGTGATTGCCCTCATAATTGACAGCTCAGGCATAAAACAGAGAAATCAGGTGTTCCTGAAAACAGATCACTTCTCTGTCAATGGCTCCATGATGTCATATTTCATATATGAGTCATACAATTCGTTCAAGGAATATTATGGACAGTATCTTTCAACTTTCCTGAAACCTGAAGAAGACCTGAAAACTCAGAATTGCCCATACGCAACAGAAGAAATGGGAACAGGCTCAAAAACCTGGTTTGACTACATGTGCCATGATGCCGAAACGTCTGCAACCACTCTGATTAAGGCATGTGAGCTCGCGGCACTGAATGGCATTTCTCTGAGCGAAGAGGACCTGAATGCAATCAATATCCGCGCGAAAGAGACGGATCTGTCCTCGGTCGGACACGGCGTGAACAGAAATGACGTGGCTGACTGTCTTAAGCTAAAAGTTCTGGCATACAAGTATATATCCACTCTGACAGATGACATCAGTGTCAGCGAGGAAGAAATCGACACATATTATTCAGAACACAGAGATGCTTATGATGTACTTGAATATCTTTACGTAACATATTCATACACATCTGAAACCCGGGAAGCTATGAGCAAGAGAATCGAAACCCTCAGCGCATCCAAGAACAGAAATGAATTCATTACACGTCTCAGAAACTACTATTCTTCAGACAATGCCGAAGATATTGACAAGGCGCTTGAAAACAATGTTTTTTCAGTCACCAAAAGCAACAACAATCTGACGGAAGACATTGTTGAATGGCTGTTTTCAGCTAAACAATATGACTACAGGATTTTAGAGACGAAAGACTCAAACGACGAAACCAAAGGCACATACACCCTCTACTTTGTTTCCTCTAAACCGACACCAGATGTTTCAGCCACAAAGAATGTGAGACATATTCTGTTCGATTCTTCAGAGTATGGTTCTGCAGAAAATGCAGAGAAGATAGCCAGGTCAGTATATGACAAATTCAAATCAAATCCGACTGTAGGTTTCTTCAATGAACTGGTATGTGCGTACTCTTCAGATCCCGGTTCCGTGGTCAATGGCGGCCTTTATTCCAACGTTAAAGAAAAAGCATTGGTTCAATCATTCAATGACTGGTCGTTTGACGAAGCAAGAAAGGTCGGGGACACGGATATCATTTCATCTTCATACGGATTCCATATAGTATATTTTGAAGGCGAAGGTCTGCCGTCATACAAGGGAGACATTTATTCGGTACTGTACAAAGAAAAATACGACACAAAACTCGAAGGAATTACAGATTCGGTTTCAGTTGAACGAAACAAAGAAGCACTTAACAGCATTAATGGCAAATTCTAGACAGAAGGTCCTGCGAAACCGCAGGACCTCATTTTGTTATTTGCTGTTTTTGATTATTTCTTCATAAACCTTGTCTGAAGGCTCCTGTCCGACAGAAACTGCTTCTTCTACATTTCTTTTGGTCATTCCGCCCTCTTCAAGTTCAGCTCCGCTGTTTGTTGCCAGTACTTTTTTTCTTGATGTCTTAACAACTACAAAGGCACCTGTTCCAATCATCAGAGCTGCAGAAACTGCAATGATCCAGACAAGCAAAGCAGAATTGTCTTTTGCTGAAAT
>CADAXH010000042.1 GCA_902791785.1 uncultured Ruminococcus sp.
GAGAAAGCTGAGAGGGAAACATATTAAAACACGTGAACGGAGAGTAAACACACATGAAAGTACAACTTAAGAATATTACCAAAATATTCCCGAACCGCAAAAAGGGAGGAGACCCTGTTGTTGCGGTTAACGACTTTACGTTGACAATTCCCGACGGAAAGTTGATCGGTCTGCTCGGACCTTCGGGATGCGGTAAGAGTACAACGCTTTACATGATAAGCGGACTTCAGAAGCCGTCTTCAGGCGAACTGTACTTCGGAGAAGACAACGTAACTGAGATTCCGCCTGAGAAGAGAGGCATCGGTCTCGTTTTCCAGAACTATGCGCTCTATCCTCACATGACGGTAAGACAGAACATTCTGTTCCCGCTCCAGAACCTCAAGGGCGAAGACAAGATGTCAAAGAACGACATGCTTGACAGAGTTGAAGAAGTTGCAAAACTCGTTCAGCTCGAAAACTACATGGACAGAAAACCGAGCGAGATGTCAGGCGGCCAGCAGCAGAGAGTTGCAATTGCAAGAGCACTTGTAAAAATGCCGAGAGTTCTTCTTCTTGACGAGCCTCTTTCAAACCTCGACGCACGTCTGAGACTCCAGACCAGAGAGGAGATAAGAAGGATCCAGAGAGAGACGGGAATCACGACAATCTTCGTAACTCACGACCAGGAAGAGGCAATGAGCATTTCCGACATGATAGTCGTTATGAAGCTCGGCGTCATCCAGCAGGTCGGCGAACCTCAGGAAGTATATGACAATCCTGTCAACCTGTTCGTTTCAAAATTCCTCGGAACACCTCCGATCAACGTATTCAACGGAAGAATCCAGGGCGGAAAGCTGTATATCGGCGAAGAAGAGATTGCAGATGCCCGCGGCAAGGACGACATGGAAGTATATATCGGCATAAGACCTGAGGGCTTCATTGTCGATCCGAACGGCAAACTCACATGCAACTTCGAATCAAGAGAAGTCATGGGAAGAGACGTCAGCATTGTTTCAAACCATCCTGAATCCGCCAATCCGATCGTCCGTTCAATCGTCGATTCGGAAAGCCATATAGACTTTGATTCCGACACAATCAGATACAACATCAAGAAATCCAAGATGTTTGTGTTCAATAAGGAGAATGAAGAGAGAATCTTCTTCGACGAAGACAAGCTCCCCTATCATCTGACACAGTACGTTGAGGAACTGTTTCACGATTCGCTAAGTGCGGACTTAGAAAGTGCTCAGGAGGAAAAATAATCAATGGTAGACTCTAAAAACAGCTGGAAAGCCTGGATTTACCTGTCTCCCGCAATCATTCTGCTTCTGATCTTTACGGTTTGGCCGATCGTCAATACTCTCAGAATGGCATTCCTTGAGGATTACAGCGGACTCAGCGAGGCAGGCGGTGCCGTGTTCAATTTCGGAATAGGCAACTTCGTCAAGGTTATTCAATACCAGAGATTCCTTGACTGTCTCAAGACAACATCGCTTCTGTGCGTGATTACAGTACCTGTTTCAACGGTTCTGGCTCTGATCATCTCAGTTGCCCTCAACTCGATCAAGGGCCTTCAGAAGGTTCTTCAGACAATTTTCTTCCTTCCTTATGTTACAAACTCAATCGCCATCGGCATGGTGTTTGCTGCAATGTTCAACATAGTCGGAAGCTTCCTGGGTACTGAAAACGAACTCATAGCGACGGCAGGAATTATAAACAACGTAATAGAATTTTTCGGAGGCCAGCATGTAAACTGGATCAACGTAGGTTCGACTTACGCGTCCAACATTTTCGTAATGGTGGTTTACATCGTCTGGAACGCACTGCCTTTCAAGATACTCATCCTTCTCGGAGGACTCCAGAGCATCAACAAGCAGTACTATGACGCAGCAAAAGTTGACGGAACATCCAAGTTCAGGGTTCTGACAAGGATCACTGTTCCGCTTCTCTCACCGATGCTTGCTTATGTTGTTATAACAGGTTTCATCGGAGGATTTAAGGAATATACGAGTATCGTAGGTATCTTCGGAGAAAACATGGGACCTGCTGACGCAAACGGCAGACTCAATACAATGGTCGGATTTATTTACGATTCACTGTCACAGAACAGACAGGGAAGAGCGAGCGCAGCCGCACTTATCCTGTTCGGCATAATTCTTGTGGTCACCTTGATCAACCTCAGGGTAAGCAAGAAGAGAGTTCATTATTAAGAGGTGCAGTATGGCTGAAGACAACAGAGTTATAATGCACGAAAAGGATTTGGGAAAAGTCAAATCCAATGCAAAGGTCGGAGGAATAATAGGCAAGATACTGGTTTATGTATTCCTCATCGTAATGGCCCTGATCATATTGTTCCCGTTCTACTGGATGATCATTTCATCCCTGAAGACGCTGGAAGAATACAGAATGAGCGTTCCGACATTCTGGCCGAAAGTCGTAATGTTCTCAAACTACTCGGAGGCGTTTACCGTAGGAAGTCTCGGAAGACTGTTCCTTAACACGGTGTTCGTCGGAGTTGTATCTACAATCCTTTCACTTATCATAACCGTAATTTCCGCATTTGCCTTTGCAAGACTTGAGTTCAAGGGAAAGAACATACTGTTTGCAGGTCTTCTTGCAACAATGATGATTCCCGGAGAACTCTTCACAATCACAAACTACGGAACAGTAATGGGACTGGGATGGAAAGACACATATATCGTACTTATCGTTCCTTTCCTTGTAAGCGTATTCTACATTTATCTTCTCAGACAGAACTTCATGCAGATACCGAACGAACTCTACCTCGCAGCTAAAGTCGACGGTACGAGCGACCTCAAGTATCTGTGGAAAGTAATGATTCCTCTTGCAATGCCCACCCTGATATCCATCACGATACTCAAGATGACGGGCGCATGGAACTCATACATCTGGCCGAGACTCGTCGCAAACGATGCGGCACACAGACTTATAACAAACGGTCTGAGAAACGCGTTCACCGAGACCACGGGTGACGTCAACTACCCCGTACAGATGGCTGCAGTTGCACTTGTATCTGCACCGCTGTTCATTGTATTTATCTTCCTGAGAAAGTACATAATGAAGGGTGTAAGCAGGAGTGGTATAAAAGGATAAACGTTTGTTGGAGGAACAAACTTTATTATATTTGGAGTAATTTTTAATAGGAGAGACTCATGAAAAGAAGAATTTTGGCCTTAATTATGGCTGTAAGCATGCTCGCAGTATTTGCACTGCTCCCGTCATGCTCATCATCAGGCAAAAAATCAAAAGTACTGTTTGAAGTACCGGCAGAAGGATATGACGGCAGCGACGTCAATATCGTTTTCTACCACACAATGGGACAGAACCTCAGCTCGGTGCTTGACGCGTACATTGAAGAATTCAACAAACTCTATCCGAAGATCCATGTAACATGGACGCAGGTAGGCGGATATGACGACGTAAGAGACCAGATCAGCACTGAAATTTCAGTTGGCGGTCAGCCGAACATTGCATACTGCTACCCGGATCACGTTGCTCTTTACAACCTCGCAGGTGCAGTTGCTGCAATTGACAATCTCATTGACAGCACAATCACAGTCAAGAGAGCAGACGACACAACAGAAGTTCTCGGACTCACAACAGAGCAGAAGAACGACTTCATTGAAGGTTTCTACAATGAAGGAAAACAGTTCGGAGACGGCTTAATGTATACACTGCCTTTCTCCAAGTCAACAGAAGTTCTTTACTACAACAAGACATTCTTTGACGAGAACAATCTCAAGGTTCCGACAACATGGGACGAACTTGAACAGGTTTGCGCAAGAATCAAGGAAATTGATCCTGAAAGCATCCCGCTCGGATACGACAGCGAAGCAAACTGGTTCATCACAATGACAGAACAGCTCGGCTCAGACTACACAAGCGCATCTGGAGACCACTATCTGTTCAACAATGAAACAAACAGAGAATTCGTTAAACAGTTCAGATCATGGTACCAGAAGGGCTATGTTACAACCCAAAACATATACGGCGCTTACACATCAGGACTCTTCAAAGCTGAATCAGGAACAAGAAGCTATATGTCAATCGGTTCATCTGCAGGCGCTACACACCAGAGACCTGACGCAGACGAAAACGGAAACTACATGTTTGACGTAGGCATCGCTCCCATCCCGCAGAAGAACGCAAATAACAGAAAGGTTATTTCCCAGGGCCCGAGCGTATGTATCTTCAACAAGACAAATCCTCAGGAAGTTGTAGCTTCATGGCTCTTCGTCAAGTTCCTTACAACAAGTGTTGAATTCCAGGCTGAATTCTCAACAGCTTCAGGATATGTTCCTGTACTCAAGTCTGTTGCAAACAACCCTGTATATTCTGCATTCGTATCCAGAGCCAACGGCGGCGCATACATTTCAGCTCTTTCAGCTAAAGTATGTCTTGAACAGGAAGACGCATATTACACATCTCCTGCATTCAACGGCTCATCAAAAGCACGTGAACAGGTCGGTGCACTTCTCGTCAAATGTCTGACGGGCGACGACGGCGGCAATGTCGATGCATTCATCAAAAAGGCATTTGAAGACGCCATCAACGAATGTGAATATTAATTCCCATGACGAACAGAATCATTAAAATCGTATCTTTGATACTTGCCTTTGTAATGCTCGCAGTCTGCTTTGCAGGCTGCGGCGAATCCGGCAAAAAAACTGACGAAGCGACAACCTCGGTCAAATTGAACAGGGATTCCGGAACAAAGCAGGTCGAAGTTACCGTAAAACAATATGTTGATGGGGACACAACCCATTTCAATGTGCCTTCCTCCGCCGGTCTCGGAACGGATGTGCTGAAAGCGAGATATCTCGCAGTCAATACACCTGAATCAACCGGTAAAATTGAGGAGTACGGCAAGAAGGCTGCCGCATTCACAAGATCAAAACTTGAGAGTGCCGTATCCATCATAGTGGAATCTGACGACGGAAACTGGAACCTCGATTCAACCGGTACAAGATATCTTGTATGGGTGTGGTACAAGCCGTCAGCAGACGCTGAATACCAGAACCTGAATATTGAAATTCTGAAGAACGGTCTCGCAATTGCATCAAACTCGGGAAACAACCGCTACGGTTCATACTGTCTTGAAGCAATAGCAAAGGCAAAGGAACTGAAACTCAATGTACATTCAGGACAGAAAGACCCTGACTTTTACTATGGCTCCGCGATTGAAGTCGATCTGAAGGAAATCAGGACGAACGTAGAGAGTTATGTGGGCAAAAAAGTGGCATTCAACGGCGTTGTAACAAAGAACAACAGCAACACCGTATATGTTGAATCATACGACTCCGAAACAGACATGTATTACGGAATCGCCGTATACTACGGATTCAACCTCGCAGGCGAAGGACTTGAGATAATCAAGGTCGGAAACGAAGCGAGAATAGTCGGAACCGTCCAGTACTACGAAGCGGGCGGAACTTATCAGGTATCTGGACTTCAGTACAGAATAATGAAACCTGACGATCCGGACAACCTGCAGCTCATAAGCACAGGCAAGACCGGCGCATATGTTCTCACGGATCCTGAGAAATTCAACAATTCCAAAGTCACAATCGTAACAGAGGAAGAGAAGAAGGAATTCACATATGCGGAACTGGTGATGGACACCACAATCGAAATGCACGGACTCACCGTTACGAGAGTCAGCGTCACGGAGAACGAGGACAGCTCGTCCTACGGCGCAATGACTTTGTCATGTTCGGTGGACGGACAGGCAATAACCGTAAGAACGATCCCGTTCTATGAAGACGGACAGCTCATCACAAAAGACTATTTCCAGGATAAGACAATTGACGTCAAAGGTCTGGTCAGCGTATTCAACGGCGAATACCAGATCAAGGTTGTTTCTCTGGGAGATATTCAGTTTGCTCAGTAAAAAAATAAAACACATAAATTTTTAGGAGAGTAATTTTATGAAAAAAATTCTAGCATTGGTCATTGGAATTATTCTTGTCGTTTCTCTTCTGTCATCATGCACAGTAACAATCGGCTCAGATGACAAGGGTCTGGATGCGGCATATGAATATGTTTTGACAATGTACAAAGACAAACCGACAATTACCCCGTCAGACTTTGACGTAATTGCTGTTGTCACAATTGAAGGCGAAGCTTTCCCGATTACATGGGAAGTTGAAGTTACAAAGGGCGACGCCAACAGCGTTAAACTCGTAAAGAGTGAAGACGGAAAAACAGTCAGAGTTGACATTGACGAAAAGGTTACATCATCTGTTGACTACAACCTCAAATTCAGAATTGAAAAGAACGGAAACTCATGTTCAGCAGGATTTGTGCACTCAATTCCGGAATACAAGCTGTTCTCATGGCAGCAGTATGTAGATGCTGCAGAAGATGAGACCCTGACAGTAAGAGGTATCGTAACTGGTATTATCTCAAAGTCTCTCGGCGACAGCTACAACTGCCTGTATTTCGAAGATGACGACGGCGGTTACTATGCATACGGCATGGCAACAGACCCCGTTGAGCAGGCTGTTGAAATCGGTGACGAAGTTTACGTCACAGGTAAGAGAACAACTTACAGCGGCACATGGGAAATCAAGGAAGCAAGCTTTGAAGTAGTAAGCCACAACAAAGATGTTGACCCGAAAGACATCACGGAATTATACAAGAACGCATCATCTCTCAAGGATGAGGCTCTCGCAAAACTCCAGAGCTCACTCGTTACAATCAAGGATGTTGAAATCACAGGACAGGACAAGGGATCAGGGTATTACAAATTCAAACTCGGTTCACTCGAGTCATACGTAAGAATCTCTTCTTCAGTATGTCCTCTCGATGCAGCTGACACAACAGCTTTCATTGAAGATCACACAACTCACTTCGGATACATTGCAGACGTAACAGGTGTCGTTTGTCTCTATGACGGCGCATTCTATCTGACTCCTGTTTCACTGAATGCTTTTGATTACAAGAGCCTCCCGCAGAAATCCGACAAGGAAATGGTTGAAGTTGAAAAGGGACTCATCAAATTCCCTGCAACAGTAACAGACAACACAACATTTGATCTGTTGCCGACAGGAACAACATACACTCAGGTCAAGATTGAATGGTCAATCGTTTCAGGCACATGCGCAACACTTGAAGACGGTGTTCTTGTTATCACAATTCCTGACAGCGACGAGACAGTTGTACTCAAAGCAGTATTCACATCAGGAGATGAAAAATCTGAAACAACATATTCAATCAATGTAGTTGCAACCGAACTCTCATACAAACAGATAGTTGAAGCTGCATATGCACTTGGTAAAGATGAAAAGCTTGATGGAACTTACAGACTCTACGGCGAAATCATCAGAATAGATACAGCATATTCAGAAGAGTATAAGAACATAACTGTAACAATTGTTGTTGACGGTCTGACAGAAAAGCCGATCCAGTGCTTCAGACTCAAAGGTGAAGGCGCAGCTGATCTTGCAGTCGGAGATTTCATTACTGTTGAAGGAATTCTCAAGAACTACGTTAAGAATGATGTTTCAACAATCGAGTTTGACTCAGGATGCGTGCTTCTCGGAACAGAAGAAGTTCTCGATCAGTCAAAGATACTCGGAGCAGCTTATGCTCTCGCCGGCAGCGAAAAGATGGCAAATCCTTCAATTCTCCAGGGCGTAATCAAGACTATCGACACAGCATATTCAGAAGAGTATAAGAACATCACCGTAACAATCGTTGTTGCCGGACTGGAAGAATATCCGATCCAGTGCTTCAGACTCAAGGGTGAAGGTGTAGACACTCTCGCTGTAGGCGATGAAATCTACGTCAAAGGTACACTCAAGAACTACGTCAAGAACGAAGTATCCACAATCGAGTTTGACGCAGGATGCGAACTTATAGGCAAGGTAATTACTACCGAATAATAAGGATTCATAAACAATAAAAAGCAAAAAACATCAGGGTATGTCCACAAAATTCCGGTATTTTGTGGACATACTGGAATAATCGAGGTTTATTATGAAAAAGTTTATTTCGGTTTTCTTTTCATTAATATTATGTTTGTCGCTGTGTCTCGGACTGCTGTGTGAAGGACTGTATTTCGGTATCCAGAGCACACTGGCCGAAAAGGCAAGAAGCAATTCATATGTTTCCGAACTCGACAGAAAACCGTCTGTTCCGAAGAATAGAGAGAGATCAGATGCTTCAGAAGCAATCGACATGCTCAGGGCAACCAGACAGGAAATTGACGAACTGAACCTGATCGGCATTACTCTTGACGATACAACCTTAACAGTTGTGGGAAGCGCATTGTGCGACATCCTTGATTCCTGCGGAGTAAACTACAAACGCTCTACCATTATGGGAATAATGGGAGATATCAGGGACGATGAAGATTTCAATCTGTTTTTGTATGAACTCGTAGTCAAGCTGCTCAACAAGAAAGTATATACAGAAAAAGAAGAGGAATACTCACTGAGCGAACTGATTGAAGTCTGCGAAAACAACAAAGATACAATCGAACGCTTCTGCAGAGAAGAATTCAGAAAGTATGACGTTGAACTCAACCAGGGCCTTCTCGATAATATTTCAAAGAAGTGTGAAGAGTATCTGAAACAGAAAGTCACCCTTTCTATAGATGATAATTATGTATTCACTCATCTTATTGAGGCGCTCCTCAGGGCATTCAGAAAAGATATATCCGACAAAGTTGACGGATACCAGCATAGTATTCAGGCTGAAGTTGCCGGCTATATAAAGAAGGTCCTCGACGAAAGCAGAGTGGATTATGATCCGAGCATCGTGAATGACATCGCATATGACGTTGTCAATTCAAAGAAGATGATTGGGGTTCTCCAGGATATGGCGTCACAGCTTCTCAGTGTTGCCGCTTCCGGAAAGCAGGATGTTGATCTTGCAGGCGAGATTCAGAATGCAATCAGAAAGCACGAAAAAGACATCAACGATTTCGTAAGGGAAACACTGAAAAAGTACAATATTTCAATTTCAGGAGAAGCTGCCGACAAGATCGACCAGTGGTGCAAAGAGAATCTCGGAACAGGCTACAAATTCGATCCCAATGATCCTAAAGCGTTCAGTGAACTTGCTGCGGGATACATAGGCGCAGATTTCAACGCATCCACACTCAATGCATTCCAGCAGTCTTCAGGTACAATTCTTGAAGAACTGTACGGAAGAGTTCCTCAGCCTGTTGTTCAGGCAGTTGCATATCTCAT
>CADAXH010000043.1 GCA_902791785.1 uncultured Ruminococcus sp.
CAATGCCATGGAAGTGGAGAAATTCATCATCTGCGGAACCAGGGGATGGTACACTGACGAAAAAGACAACATCACTGACTTCACAACAAACTCAAAAATTGTTTCAAGGGAAGTCGGAAGACTGAAAATGAGTATTGAAGACGCAAAAAGAATTCATGATCAGGTCTATGGCGAAACCGGAGAAGATAAAGAAATAGTCGGATTCCTGCATTTTCCTGCATACTTCAAAGACTATGTATGCGATGAACTGATAGATGTTTTTGCGGACTATGGAGTTAAAAGGGTATATTACGGACACATTCACGGAAATTATACAACCGCCCCAAAGCTGAACTACAGGGGTATCGATTTTTATCTTGTAAGTGCTGATTACATTCTGTTTAATCCTTTGACTTTGGAGTGATGCGAATTTCATTTATTGACATAGATATATATAATTGCTATAATTATTCGGTGCGCGTGTGCGTGCAAAAAATGTAAAATAACATACATTGGAGGATTGTATGAAGGTTATAAAAATTAGCGATGCTGAAAAAAACAGAAAAGAATTTGAAATTTCTATAGATAAGGCATCATTTGACGAGGCTGTTACAGCTGCGTTCAGAAAAAAAGCACCGACAATAACTGTTCCGGGCTTCCGCAAGGGCAAAGCTCCCCGCAACATTGTTGAGAAGATGTACGGCAAGGGCTATTTCTACGAGGACGCTCTCAACGAGCTCGTTCCGAAGGCTTACGAGGAGGCTCTCAAGGAG
Source organism: uncultured Ruminococcus sp. (assembly GCA_902791785.1). Lineage (GTDB taxonomy): Bacteria > Bacillota > Clostridia > Oscillospirales > CAG-272 > CAG-841. The sequence goes on from CADAXH010000043.1 coordinate 753, forward strand.
TCTGAACTCGATGTTGTCTCATATCCTGAATATGACGTCAAGAGCATTGACGATAACGGTGTTGTATTCACAGCCAAGGTATATGTTAAACCCGTAGGCGAAGTCAAGGACTACAAGGGTCTTGAAGCTGAGCAGACAGAAGTTGTCGTAACTGACGAACAGGTTGATGCTGAAGTTGAAAAGGCAAGAAAGAACAATGCCAGAGAAGTTGAAATCACCGACAGAGCAGCTCAGAGCGGAGACAAAGTAAACATTGACTATGACGGATACCAGGACGGAAAGAGATTTGACGGCGGCAAGGCTGAAGGACAGGATCTCGTTCTCGGTTCAAATACATTCATTCCGGGATTTGAAGATCAGATCGTCGGACACAATGTCGGTGACGAATTCGACGTAAACGTTACATTCCCGACAGAGTATCACGAGAAGACACTTGCAGGAAAAGAAGCAGTCTTCAAATGCAAACTCAATGCAATCAAATTTGACGAGCTTCCGGAACTTGACGATGAATTCGCAAAAGACGTATCTGAATTCGACACTCTCGCCGAATACAAGAACGACGTAAAGGCTAAACTCGTTAAAGAAGCAGAAGACAGACAGAAATCTGTAGTTGAGAATCAGCTGATGGCAAAACTCGTTGAAAACTTCACATGCGACGTTCCCGAACCGATGATTGACGACGAAGTTGAACAGAGCATAAGAAGCTACGAGAACAATCTGTATTATCAGGGAATCGATCTCAACTCATTCCTCAAATACACAAAGCAGACAATGGACGATCTCAAGAAGAACTTCAGACCTCAGTCCGAAAGAAACGTCCGCATCCGTCTCGCTCTTGAAGCAGTAGCTGCAAAAGAGAAAATCGAAGTTAAGCCTGAAGACGTTGAAGAAGAATACAAGCGCATAGCAGATTCATACAAGATGGACGTCGCAAAGGTTAAGGAACTCGTTACAGAAAAGCAGATTTCTGCTGACGTAAAAGTTTCAAAGGCTATGGACTTCGTACGCGAGAATGCTAAGATCAAAGTTGTAACACTCGCAGAAAGAAAAGCTGAAGCTGAAGCTAAGGCAAAAGAAGCAGCCGAAACAGAAAAGCCTGCAAAGAAAGTTGCTCCAAAGAAGACAACAAAGAAGGCTGAAACAGAAACAGCTGAAGAAAAGCCGGCTGAAAAGAAAACAACAGCAAAAAAGACAACTAAGAAAGCAGATAAAGCTGAATAATACGGTAAAACACCAGGAGGTTTAATTATGCCACTAGTACCTTATGTAATAGAACAGACAGGCAGAGGAGAGCGTTCATACGATATCTTCTCAAGACTCCTCAATGACAGAATTATTTTCCTTGCAGATGAAGTAAATGCAACAACAGCATCTCTTGTTGTTGCCCAGATGCTCTATCTCGAAGCACAGGATCCCGAAAAGGACATAAGCTTCTATATAGACTCTCCCGGAGGAGAAGTAACTTCAGGAATGGCTATATACGACACTATGAACTATATCAAATGCGACGTGTCAACCATATGCATCGGAATGGCAGCCAGCATGGGCGCATTCCTCCTTTCATCGGGCGCCAAAGGCAAGAGATATGCTCTGCCGAACAGCGAAATCATGATTCACCAGCCGCTGGGCGGAGCTCAGGGACAGGCAACAGATATCAAGATTCAGGCTGAGCAGATTCTCAAGACAAAGCAGAAACTCAATGAGATTCTCGCAAAGAATTCAGGAAAGACAATAGAGCAGATCTCAATCGATACAGAAAGAGATCACTTTATGACTGCACAGGAAGCTCTTGATTACGGCCTTATAGACAAGGTCATGGAGAAGAGAATCTGATTCTGAAAGGGTAAATTAATGTCTAACAACAATAACGGATACAGACCCGTAAAAAGAACTCCCTCATGCATGTACTGCGGTGAGGGAGAAAAGAAGGTCGATGTACTGTTTCCGACTCCGGACGGCAATTACATCTGCTCCAACTGCATCACTCTGATGTACAATCACTACCTTTCAATCGTTGAGAGCGAAGAGAGCAAAGTGAAGGATTTCGAAAAACTTCCGAAACCAAGTTCAATTAAGAAGTCACTTGATGAATATGTAATAGGGCAGGATGAGGCCAAGATTGCTCTCAGCGTAGCCGTTTACAATCATTACAAGAGAGTTTACAAGAATGTCAAGAAGGACGATGTGGAAATCCAGAAAAGCAATGTCCTTCTGATTGGTCCTTCAGGAGTGGGAAAAACACTGCTCGCACAGACTCTGGCAAGAAAACTCAAGGTTCCTTTCGCAATAGCCGATGCAACCACATTGACCGAGGCCGGATATGTCGGCGAAGACGTGGAAAACGTGCTTCTGAAACTTATCCAGGCAGCGGACTATGACGTTGAGAGAGCCGAAAAAGGCATTATATACATCGACGAGATCGACAAAATCGCCAGAAAGAGCGAAAGCAGATCAATAACGAGAGACGTTTCAGGTGAAGGAGTTCAGCAGGCTTTGCTGAAGATTCTTGAAGGAACGGTTGCGAATGTTCCGCCTCAGGGAGGAAGAAAGCATCCGAATCAGGAATACATCCAGATCAACACGAAAAACATTCTCTTTATCTGCGGAGGCGCATTTGACGGCCTCGAAGAGATAATAGAAAAGAGAATAGGCGGATCTGCAATTGGTTTTGCAGGTGAAGTCAAGAAGACGGGAAAAGCAAAAACCGAGCTGCTCAAGAATGTCACGGGACATGACCTGATCAAATACGGCATGATTCCGGAAATAATCGGAAGACTTCCTGCCTTCGTGACACTGTCACAGCTTGACGAACAGTCTCTTGTTCACATTATGACTGAACCAAAGAATGCACTTGTCAAACAGTATGTCAAACTGTTCAGTTATGACAATGTGGAACTTAAATTCACAGATGACGCCGTAAGAGCAATATGCAAAAAGGCAATTGAACTCGGAACAGGAGCAAGGGGACTCAAGACAATAACGGAAAAAATCATGCTTCCTATCATGTATGAAGTCCCATCGTTAAAGAATCTGAAAACAGTAGTAATTAACGAAAAGACAATAAATGACGGTGAAAAGCCGCAATATGTCTACAGCGAAGAAACATAGCAAAAACAATATTCTTTTTTGGAGCGATTTATGAGCAAAAAAATCATCTCTGTTCTATTGGCAGTATTGTTTTTAATTGCAGCACTTGAAACAGTAGTGCTGGCAAAATCCTATATGAGCGACAAGACTGAAGTCCCGGTCAACCTTGAGGTATCCGGGGCTGAAGCTTTATGTCAGACAGAAGACGGATTTGTATGGATAGCACAGTATTCGGGACTGACCCGTTACGATTCAAAGGAATTCGTAACATACAAGGAAGCAGTCTGTGACGGGAAAAAGTATGATATTCTCAATGTCCGTGCCCTTGCCACCAAGGACAACGTTCTTTATGTAGGAACTTCTGAACATGTATTTGCGTATAAGAACAACGCATTCTCGGTGCTTGACTATGATTTCGGCACAATCAAAGACATAATTCTTGATGACAAGAACGATTTGCTCTATGTTTCAACTCAGACAAACGGAGCAGTTGTCTACGATATAAAGAACAACACTTTTTCAGTTTTGGCGGGAACCGAAGGGCAGAACATTAACGATGTAGCAATAGACTACAAAAGGAATGATGTTTTTTATCAGACTGATGACGGCATTTTCGACAAAAACGGCAATATGATTTTTGTGTATCCTAAGATACTCGATATTTATATATCCGAAGACAGACTGTACATAGGACAGGATGACGGAATAATCCACATTTATGATCTGGCAGAGAAGTATTTTCTTGAAACAGTTGTAGTATCAGACCAGATAAACAAGTTCCTGTACTCAAAAGAAGACAACATTTTGTTTGTTGCATGCGAAACCAAGGGACTGTTCTGTGTTGATTTCAGCACGGAAACTCCCACAATTTCCGTAGCCGACAATCTTGACAACTCAAGTCAGCTGATTGACCTGATGATCGACTATGAGGGCAACCTGTGGATTGCCTCTCACTATATAGGAGCTTCGGGTGTATCAATAATCACAAGAAATGATTTGCTTGAATTGCTTTACGATGATGAAATCTGGCAGAAACTCGCCATTCCTCCGGCATTCGACAGAAACGTGTATGCCGTTGAGAAATACGAGGATATCCTTTACATAATCGCATCTAAAGAGATTTATCTGTATGACGTTAACCAGAAAAAGATTTTGTCCGAGAATGTCATCATGGACAAAATCAATGAATACGCAGAAAAGAAAACCGAAGAGGGAAGAGCCGGCGGAGACGAAAAATACAGTTTCACATTTGCTCCGAAGGACGTTGAATTCTATAAAGGAAAAATCTATTTTGCTGTTTCAAACATCGGTCTCATTGAATATGACCCGAAAACAAAAGACATCGTGATTTATGACGTAGACTATATTTCCTCTCACATCGGCAATACAGTGAACAATCCTGACCTTTTCCTGACAAACACAATAAGATGTCTGAGAGCATTTGACAATTATCTTGCTCTCGGTTATGCCAGAGGAATTATGAAATTTGACGGAGAGAATTTCTCTGTCATAAACATCGGATCAAATGTTCTGTTCATAAACAAAACTGCTGACGGCAAGCTGATGTTTGACAGGACAAAAGGGCTTTATGTCGTTGACGACGACTTCACTACTGTAACTGAGATCCCGACCGAAACTTCAATTACCGGAAACAGACTGAAATTCATGGTTGACGGAGATTATACCTACTATAACCTGAACAGCAGACTGTTCCGACTCAGCAGGTCAGGCGACGAATACTTGTCTGAAGAAATAACAATTCCTTACATCAAAGGATCAATAGTTGAACTTGCAAAGATTCAGTATAAAGACAAAAACGGACAGGACAAACATAAATACGTAATAGGAAGTCAGACTCAGGTTTACGTCACGGATTCGCTTTTGGGCGACAGACTTGAGGATTATGAGTTCTACGATGCAACAAACGGCCTGCAGCCGATCATCGCAAACACATCAGGTTACTATGATGCCGATGACCAGGAATACTATTTCCAGTCTACAAACGGCATATATGTGTACAATTTCAACGAAAAAAGAGATGTGTCGATTCCTGTAAAGATTTCTGTTTCATCAATTGATCTTGACGGAGAACATTATTACGGCAATTCAATAAGCATAGAAAGAAATGTATACCGTGTGTCTTTCAATTTGTCCGTGCTTGGATTCAGACCAAATAAGGGCTACACAGTATACTATAAGCTGGACGGAATTGATTCTGAATATGTTTCGACAACAGACGACAACAGAAGTGTCTACTACACGAACCTCGCTGGAGGCGATTACAAATTCCACATCTACGTCGTAGATGAATACGGCCAGAAGTCAAATGAGATTGAGATTAATCTTGTAAAAGACAAACATTTCTATGAGCATGTATGGTTCTGGATAATTGTTGCTGTTATTGTTATCGTCCTTATAGTTCTTCTGAACATCCTGATAGTCAGGAACAGAACAAAGAAGTCCCTGAAGAGACAGCTTGAATACAAGAACATAACAATTGAATCAATTCAGGCGATTGCGAGAACCATAGACGCCAAGGATGAATATACAAACGGCCACTCAATACGTGTCGGCTACTATTCAAAGATCATTGCAGAGAACCTTGGAATGTCCCAGGATGAAGTTGACAATATTTATTACATTGCACTTCTTCACGATATAGGCAAGATAGCTATTCCGGACAATATTCTGAACAAGCCCGGCAGACTTACCGATGAAGAATTTGCAGTAATGAAGAGTCATACAACAAGAGGCGCCAACATACTCAAGGGTATATCCACTATTCCTCATATCATAGAGGGTGCAAAATCTCACCATGAAAAGTATGACGGATCAGGCTATCCTGAAGGTCTCAAGGGTGAAGATATACCTTATGTTGCTCGTATAATCTGCTGTGCCGACTGCTTTGACGCAATGGCATCAAAGAGAGTATACAAGGAGCCGTTCCCGCTTGAAAAAATAATCAGCGAATTTGAGAGATGTGCAGGTACTCAGTTTGATCCACATATGGCCAAGGTTGTTGTTGAAATGATTAAATCGGGAAAACTCAAACCGTATACAGCAGAGAATACATATCTCGGCAGCGACGGAAAAACTCATCGAATAACAAAAGACAACAGCACAGAAAACAAACAGTAAAGTGAACTACTCGACAATTGAATAGCCTGGGAACAGGCGTCGTTAATTGTAAATCAAAGAGTCATTTGATTAAAAAAGTCATAATGGCTCTTTTTTGTGATTCAGAAAAATAACATTGACGTACGCAATTGCGTATTGTATAATAATGCCAGAGGTGATAAGTATGGAGTACAATATCAGCATTACAAATTTAAGGAAAGAACTATATAAGGTAAATGAATCCATCCTAGATACTGGAATGATTGTAAATGTTTCCAGTAAGAAGGGGGAAATAATAATGATGTCAAGAGATGAGTACAATTCTTTGGTTGAAACTTTATATCTTTCTTCAAATGAAAAAGTCAAACAATCGATAATTGAGGGCATGAAACTTAATCATGATGATTGTGTAAACGAAGAGGATATAGACTGGTAATGTACAGAATAGAATTTACAAAAGAAGCTGTCAAAGACATTGAAATATTTAAAGATAATCCTTTTGAAAAATAACCTCCATTTGAAAAGCTAGTCGGCGACTTGGCTGGTGCTTATTCAAGAAGACTCAATATACACCACAGATTGGTTTATATGGTTTTTGAGGAAGAGCATATAGTCAGGGTATTGAGAATGTGGACGCATTACGAGTAAAAAACATAGCCCGGAACGAATCAAATCGTTCCGGGTATCGTTTTTTAAAGTATGACCAATCCTGTAAGCCGGGTTCTGTCTTGAACAATCATCTATCTTTGCCGAATGTTGCCACTCGGCTCAGCACGTGGTTTTTGTGCTTGCCACCTGTTGTTCAGTTAAACTGCGGTCGGGCAAACCTTTACATACAGGTGTTGCTTCGGATAGGGTTTACACATCCTCCCGTGTTACCACGGGAGAGGTGAGCTCTTACCTCGCCTTTTCATCCTTACTGCAAAGCAGCGGTTATTTTCTGTTGCACTTTCCCGGGAGTCGCCTCCGGCGGACGTTATCCGTTATCCTTGCCCTGTGAAGCCCGGACTTTCCTCATGATAATACCTTGCGGCCTGATATCACGCGATTGTTCAGACTGGTCATGTTTTTTTTATTCTGTTTCGTGTACTTCGACCTGTTCAATTTTTTCGGTCTTGTCGCCTTTTAACTCGTTTTTATAATTGTACAATGTCATCTCGGTTCCATTTGAATAAACAACTATAGATGAGAACGGAGCCTTTTCAAAATTCACTTTCTCTTCATAAAAAGCAGAGAAGTACAATGTCTTTATCAGATCATTTCCTTCCACTCCGACCATCGGACCTTTGTACAGATAAATATAGTCATCAACACTTGGAGTCGGATAATAGAGAAGACTGTTTGCCTTTAATTCTGAAGCAAACAAACCCGGTACGTGGAAAGAAACTCTTTCATACTGGTACATTGTTCTCTGGAATCTTACGCGGTTGTAAGAAGTGTAGAAGTTTCCGTTGTTGTCCTGCAGTATGAAAACAAATGGAGTATCTGAAATAGTTTCGTCAGGATACATTTTCCTGAGTGCTTCAGTTGTACTGTTGTTGTATCTGACGGTGAACTGAAGTTCTTCTGTCTCAACAATATATCTTACTTCATACAAAGTGAATCTGCCTGCGGAATCATTGTAATACGACAGCTGCTGTTTTAATACGGTGAGTTTTCCGTCGTTTTCAGCATACGCCTTTACATCCTCTTCTGTCCTTAGAAGCGCATTCATGGAGGAGGTTGGGGCATTCGTGCACAGTCTGAAAAATATAAGACCAAGCAAGCCGATAATGAGCAGATGCACGATAAGCTTAATTACGAATTTGAATGAGTGCCACGAAAAGATTTTGTGCACCAGCGATGCATTCTTAAAATTCTCTCGTTCGACGTAATCGCCGTACTCGTCCCATGAATCAGAATCATATTGCTGCTTTTTCAAGTGCCGTCCTCCTTTCATTTGCCGTGTTGTGTTCTATTATTTTATACGAAATACAAAATAAATTCAATTGCCTGACGTCCGTTTTCCTTGAACATGGTGTAAAATAATTGTAAAATATAACGGTATGGTAAATAGTAACATCAATTAATGTTAATTCAGAGAGGAAAAAAACATGAAAAGACATCCAAAAGATGTACAGGACGGTAAAGTTGAATTGTCCGACAATGACATTACAACAAACCTTCCTTATGACGAAAGAGTAAGCATTGCCTTTGACCATCACGAAAGTGAAGTTGACCGCAACAAGGCAAAGGAGACAGGCGGCAAGCTTATAATCGATCCTCATGCCAGGAGTGCCGCAAGAGTTGTATATGATTATTACGGAGGCAAAGAACGCTTTCCGAGACTGTCTGAAGAGCTGCTTGCTGCAGTAGACAAGGGCGACTCAGCAGACTTTACAATAGACGACATCCTGAATCCGAGCAAATGGGTTCTCCTTCATTACATTATGGACCCAAGAACAGGACTTGGACGTTTCCATGATTTCAGAATATCAAACTATGATCTGATGATGGAACTGATTGACCATTGCATGACTCTTACTATCGATGAAATAATGGAACTTCCCGACGTCAAAGAAAGAGCTGATTTGTATTTGGAACAGGCAGACCTATTCAAAGAGCAGCTGAAAAGAATTGTAAAAGTGTATGACAAAGTTGCTGTCATTGACCTCAGAAATGAAGAAACAATTTATGCTGGCAACAGATTCATGGTATATGCAATGTATTCTGAAACAGAAATATCTGAAAAAAA
>CADAXH010000044.1 GCA_902791785.1 uncultured Ruminococcus sp.
TATTCTCCGTCGGGAAAACTCCCGATCACTTTCCCGAAGAGTCTTGAAGACGTCCCGTCCTTCACAGACTATTCGATGAAAAACAGAACATACAGATATTCAGATAAGGATGCGCTTTACCCGTTCGGTTATGGTCTTTCATATACTTCTTTTGAACTTTCAGATGTACATGCAGATAAAGTTCAGATAGAAAAAGGCGGAAAAATCCTGATTGAAGGTTCAGTCACAAACAAAGGAAACTATGACGGTGCCGAGACGGTTCAGGTGTATGTGGAATCGGGGATAAAAGGCGCACCGAAATACCAGCTTAAAGGGCTCAGGAAAGTATTCCTGAAGAAAAACGAAACAAAGAATTTTTCAATTGTTCTGAGTGACGACTCGTTCGGAATATATGACGAAGAACCGAAGAAAATACTCAAAAAAGGCAAATATACAGTATATGTGGGAACAACACAGCCTGACAGAAGATCAAATGAACTGACTGGCAGAAAGACTGTAGCAATAGAAATACAGAGTAAAAAAGAAGAGATTCTGTACGAGCCAAAATCTCTTTGGAAAAAAGACTGAAAGGAAATCAACATGGACAAGCCTATAATAGCATTAATGTACGATTTTGATAACACATTGTCTGTCAAAAACATGCAGGACTACTCTTTTATACCTTCTCTCGGATACGATTCCGGAACATTCTGGAAAAAGTGCAATGAATTCAAAGACAAGTACTCTATGGATCAGATTCTTGCATATATGTATTTCATGGTCGACGAGGCAAAAAAGAGAAACATAAAGATTACCGAAGAAAACCTGAACGAGATGGGAAAGAACATAACCTTCTTCAATGGCGTTGAGAGCTGGTTCGGAAGAATAAACAAGTACGGCGACAAAAAAGGATTTGACGTCAAACACTACATCATCTCGAGCGGCCTGAAGGAAATAATAGCAGGAAGCAAGATATTCAACTGTTTTGACCAGGTCTATGCCGCAAGGTTCCTGTACGGGGAAAACGGCGAAGCAATATGGCCTGCCGTTTCCATCAACTACACACAGAAGACTCAGTACATTTACAGAATCAACAAAGGTGTAGAGAGCGAAACGGACGACAAGAACCTGAACGAACACATGGACGAATCGCAGAAGAGAGTTCCTTTCAACCGTATGATTTATTTCGGCGACGGAATGACTGACGTTCCAAGCATGAAGTCTGTGAAGCTCGGCGGCGGATACAGCATTGCAATATACAATGACGAAGACGAGAAAAACATGTACACCGTCGACAAGCTCATGGAATACAACAGATGTGATTTTGCATGCCGCTCAGACTATTCTGAAGACTCACCGCTGGAAAAAGTTGTATTCACAATTATTGACAAGATTGCCAGTGAATATGCATATGGCGAACTGAAAAACGAATACACAAAAGCAGAATCAGGAATAGACCAGCTTGTTTTCGATATATCCAATTGAAAAACTATAAAGCAGGTTAAAGCATGAATTTGGCAAAAATCTCTCAAAATGGTCAAATCACTGTTCCGGCTGAAATCCGTCGTTTACTAGGTCTGAAAACAGGTGACAAAATTTTGTTTTTCCAGAATGATTCTGGAGACATTGTTATCTCTAATGCATCGGCTTCAGCGATCAAAAAAGCACAACTCGCATTTGTAGGCGCGTCTGACACAATGGGTATCAAGAATGACGATGACGTCCAGACACTTATTGATGATTTGCGAAAAGGTAAATCAAAAACCCATGATTGAAATCACGGGTTATTGACTAGTGCACTTTTAAGATTTAACCTCCAATATATATGACTTTTTTGCGGTTATTGGGATGACTAGTTATTTCATTTTTTGGCACTTTTTTGAGTTTTCCAGTTGCAATATTTCAATTTTTGGCATTTTTTTGAGTTTTCCAGTTGTGAAATTTCATTTTTTTGCATTTTTTTGAGTTTTCCATTGAAATAATCGATAGAATTCACAAAAACAATACTATACCAATTCTGATCGGGTAGGAGGTCACCCGTTAGTTGAGTGACCGACCTCTCACACCACCGTGCGTACCGTTCGGTACACGGGGTTCAATCAAAAGAATGCCTGATACAAGTTTTTGAGTAAACCACTCACCATTTTCGGTGAGTGGTTTTGCATCATGACTTTTTTCTGTAGTTTTCAGCCTGCAGATTGAACATCTCTGCATATTTTCCATTGAGTTCCATTAATTCTTCGTGAGAACCATATTCAGAAAGTACACCGGAATCGAACATGTATATTCTGTCTGCCATCCTTGTCGTAGACAGTCTGTGAGAAATGAATATGACTGTTTTGTCAGCTGCATATTGCAGTATCGCCTGGTTCAGATTGTATTCCGCGATCGGATCCAGTGCACTTGAAGGCTCATCCATTATTATTAGTTCAAAAGGCTTTGCAAACACCCTTGCAATTGCAACTTTCTGCTGCTCGCCTCCGGACAGATTTGTGCCTTTTTCGTCGAATTCCCTTGTGAGCATTGTATCTATGCCATTTTCCAGTTCCGACAATTTTTCACCAAAACCTGCTGCATCCAGCGCCTTTATGACTGTTTCCCTGTCATTTTCCGGGTCATATTCCCCGTTGACCACATTCTCTGCTATTGTTGCAGAAAACATCTTGTAATCCTGGAAAACAGTACCTATCCTGGACTTGTATTCTTCCAGATTGTATTCCCTGATGTCTTTACCGTTCATGAGAACCTGCCCGTCGCTCGGATCATACAACCTCATCAGAAGCTTGATCAGAGTTGTCTTTCCTGCTCCGTTGTATCCGACTATGGCAATCTTTTCACCCTTTTTGAGCGACATGCTTACATTCTTAAGTGCATCAACCCTGTGAGTATTCTCAGGAGGTTTGTAGTCCTCGTCGTGGTACTCGTATTTGGGATGATCTGAAAAGTCATAGGTGAAAGAAACATTTCTGAGTTCAAGCGATTCAAAATGAGGAACCTGTTCTGTTCCTGACTTTGTTCTTGACACATAATTCAGAAATCCATAATACTTTTCAAGGAACAGCGAGTGTTTCGGGAACTTCATCACGCCCTCGATGAAAGACGAAATATTCCATCTTAAGTTCCAGATAACGCCAACACTTGCAGCGAAAGCACCTGCAAGTACGTCTCCGTTGAGAAGCTTAATGAACATATATACAACAACACCCATGTTTGTTATATTTCCCAGAACACCGCCCAGAAGATCGTAAATGACAAAGTACTTCTTTCCGTATTTTCTGCGCATCTCAACTATCTTACCGGTGTTTTCGTTCATTTTGTCTATAAGCACTTCAGATATTTTTCCGGATCTCACTTCTTTTGCATAGTCGGGAAGATAGAATATCCTGTTGATGTATCTTCTTGTTCTCCACAGGGGATTCATTTCTTTTTCCTGTTCAAAAGACAGTCTGTTTCCTATGTGGAAGGATATGACGGAAATGACAGATGAAACCATTATTACAGCAGCGATTATCGGGTCAATTGTAATGAGAAGTCCAAACAATGTTCCCGATGTAATCAACGTTCTGATCAGAGCAGCAAAATCGTCGAGAAGACCGGTTGCTTCGCTGCCCGCATTGTCCATAGCCCATACAAAATCATTGTAGAACTCGGGATCGTCATAGCAGGAAACATCAAGACTTATCGCTTTTTCAAAGAGTTCCGTCTGAAGTTTCAGGAACAGTTTTCTTCTGATGACCCTGTCGTAATAGTGCCTGTACCAGCTTGCATATATGAAATATACAGTCCAGAAAACAGCCATTGCAATCAGTATCGGGAGTATCTCAGAAAATTCTTTCTGCTCGTCAAGTGAATTGAGAAGAAGATATGTAAAGTAAGTACCTGCTGCACTTGACAAACCTCCAAGGGCATTGCTTATAACCAGAGTGATGAAAAGTGAAGGAGTCGTCTTTAAAACCTTGAGAAGCATTCTTCCGTCGTTTCTCAATACAACATTAAGCTTCTGACTCGGCTTTTTGTTATTATTCTTTTTCATTATGCTTCCGCCTCCTTTCCGACATAGTTTTCTGCCTGGAGACGGAACATATTTGCATATTTTCCGTTCTTTTTCATGAGATCGGAGTGAGTGCCTTCTTCAGCAATCACGCCGTCGTCCATGAGATATATTCTGTCAGCAGAGACAGCAGACGAGAGCCTGTGGGAAATGAATATGACGCTTCTCCCTTCACTTGCCCTCATCATGTTTTCAAACATCTTGTGCTCTGCGATCGGATCAAGAGCACTGGAAGGCTCATCGAGAATAATGAACGGACTGTCATCAGCAAAAATGCGCGCCAAAGATACCTTCTGCTGTTCACCGACAGAAAGATTTGCACCATTTTCATCAAATTCTTTTGTAAGAGTTGTATTTACGCCTTTCTCAAGCGACATTATTTTGTCGTATCCGCCGCTCTCTTTCAGAGCATTTTCAACAAGTTCTTCGTCGCCTTCCCTTCTCTTTCTCAGTGTCACATTTTCAACCACGGGAAGAGAGAACATATGGAAATCCTGGAAAACGCACGAATAGCTTTCTCTGTATGAAGACAATCTGTATTCCTTAATATCTTTTCCGTCAAGGCTGATTGAACCGGACTTAGGATCATAGAAACGCAGCAGCATCTTTACAAGAGTCGTCTTTCCGGAACCATTAAGACCGACAAGAGCTATCTTTTCTCCTTTCCGGATCCTCATTGATACGCCTTTAAGCGTGTCTTTTTCTGCTCCTTCATACCTGAATGTTACATTGTCTACTACGATGTCGCCTCCGTTTGCCTCCGGAGCATTCTCGTCTTCTTTGATTTTTGGCTCATAGTCCAGGAAATATCTCATGTCGTCAATGTACAGTGCATGTTCGCCGAATTCTGCAATGTTCTGGAGCAGATTGTTGAGATTGTATGAAACACCTCCGACCGCATTGAGAACTATGATACAGTCGCCGATTGTCAGTTCTTTGAGAACAACTGTTTTGTACACGGCATATGTAAGAGCTCCGACAATTGTGACAACTTCCAATCCGAAATTCTGAAGATACGAAAGAATGGCAGTCTTGAAACCATATTTTCTGGTGAGATCCCTGAACTCGTAAAAAGAATCTCTGTATACCCTGAGCATGCGGACATACATATTACCGATTCTCATCTCTTTGGAGTAGTCACTCTGGTAGAATGTTCTTCTCACATAATCCTGTTTGCGGTTGATTGGCTTCTGGGATGTAATATACTCGTGACCCAGTTTTCTCTCCATTCTTCTGAATATTCCCATGAGAAGAGGAAACAGCATGAACAGAATGAGCCATGGATCGATTGTGAACAGCAGAAATGAGCTGAGAGAAATATATGTCACCCTCCAGATGAGGTTGTCCACCGAACCCATTACTCTGTATATTCTGTCATTTGCTTCATCCATCGCCTTGACATATTTGTCAAAGAAAGAAGGAGTCTCATAGCAGCTGAGATCTGCAGAAGCTGCCTTCTGTGACAATTTAATTCTCACATAATTGGCAACTTTATCATAGTTGCCCGGACTTATAATCTGCCAGTACACTCCGTTGAACAATTCCATTCCTATTGACCAGACTGCGATAACGGCAATGAAAGCGGCAATGCCCTCTACAGGTTTGTTGTTCTTTACACCGTCCACGATAACACTCAAAAGATATGTGCTTGAGAGGAAGTTAAGGGGTGCATACAGAATTGTATTGACAAAATATATAATGAAATACGAATGAGATACATGCCAGACCTGCTTCAATGCAAAAACAGTGTTGGCAATTGTTCGCCCTACAGGAAGACGTTTCTTCTTTTCGGGCTTTTGCTTATTCAGTTTTTCTTTGTTTTTCACAAAACCCTCCTGTTATTTGGGGCAAAAAAAGACGCACAATAGTGCGCCCGTAATTATATCTTTTCCGAATCCTGGTGGCAAATCGGAAATGTATATAAGCGCCCTTTTTTGTTGCTTGGGATAATCTTCATTTCCGTCACCTCCATTCAAAAAGTTACCCCCCCCCCGTGTATATTCTGTTTCCAGCGGTTGGGGGAATCCAGCATGACCTGATTATACACTATCAGGGTTTCTGAATTTTACAATTTGCGGTTTTGTAATAATTCTGTGACAAATTTCATCAATTATTTGTCAGTTTTGACACTTTTGGTTGTGTAATTTTGTTATTTCTATGAGTTCTTTAGAATCTCTTGATATATACACACTCAGTGTGTATAATTTAATTAATAGGAGCCAACTATGAAAAATGCTTATCCTGTAATTCTTACAAAAGTGAAAACACATATAATTGTTTTTGTTCCAGATTTCAACATTAATACTCAAGGAAAAGACTTTTTCGATGCCATAGAAATGGCTAGGGATGCCATAGGATTAATGGGAATTGACATGGAAGATGATAACGAAAAAATACCAGATCCCTCTGAATTGTCCGAAATCGTCAAGAACAATGATGACGTTGTAACGCTAGTTGATGTTGATTTTGATAAATATAGACGCATGAATAATATGAGAACAGTCCGTAGAAATGTTACTCTTCCAATGTGGCTTGATTATGAGGCAGAAAAGAGCAAAATCAACGTATCGGCTGTTCTTCAAAGAGCTTTAAAGGCAGAATTGAAAATCACAAAATAATACATTTTAATTTTGTTGCAAAAAAGTGCAATCAGACGCCTTGTTTTCGGTGAATGATTGCACTTAATCTTTTTCTTCTAGAATTCCACTTCCATACCATCATATGAGACAAGATAGTTTCTTTCACCGGCTATTCTTACGCCCTCGTCATATGTGACTTTTCCGTTGTGAGAAAAATGGTTGCAGCAGAATATGGTTTCATCAGAGGCAATTCCAAGTTCTTTCAGTTTGTCTCCAAAAGCAAAATCCCTCTCGAAATTCATGTGGCCTTTGTAGCTCATCGGCACTCTTCCCTCAGTACAGTCGAGTGAGACGAAGTCCAGGTGTCTGATATTCTTCTTTAAATATTCCCATGTCTCAGGTAAAAACTCACTTGTGTCGTGAGCATACATAAGTGCTTTTCCGTCTTTTTCTATGACATAGCACAGAGGATGTTCTGTTCCGTGAACTGCTTTGACCGGCCAGACTGTGTAACCGTCAACTGTTACATAAGGCTCGCCGTCCTGTTCCACTGTTTTTACTTCCACGTGATATGTCCCCTCGCTCTGCATACTCGATATAACGTTGTTCAGCTGTTCTGTCTGTATGTCAGTGGAACCCACTATTGTAAGAGGATCGCATCCGTCTATATGGGCAAATCCCTTTTTCCTGTTTCCAAGATCCAGCGGATAAAAATGGTCTTCGTGAACATGTGTGAAAAGCAGAGTTCTGATCTGCTCAGGGTGAATTCCATGAATCATCATGTGATAAAAAGAATCTGCAGGCCAGTCTATCATGATGGTGTCGTCTATCATTGCCTGAGTTCTTGATCTTAAGTCTCTGCCGAGTCTTTTTCTCGCTTCCATGCATGTGGGGCATTTACAGAATAAAGCGGGTATGCCTTCAGCTGCCGCTGTTCCCAGATATTTGATTCTCATTTTCTATTCCTCTTTTTCTTTGCTGTTGTGTTCTTTAAGAAACGCATCTATTTTTGAGCAGACCAGATTAATTACGGCTTCGTTTCTGCCTCCGTATATCACCATGTCTGCAAATTTCTTTGTCGGCTCGACATACTGATTGTGCATCGGTTTGACAGTTGAAAGATACTGGTCAATTACGCTGTCAATTGTTCTGCCTCTTTCAATCATGTCTCTTCTTGCTCTTCTGAGTATTCTCTCGTCTGCATCGGCTTCGACAAAGATTTTAAGGTCCATCAGGTCTCGCAGGGACTTATCATAGAAAGCGAGGATTCCGTCGATTACAATGACCGGATTAGATCTGACAAGCAGAGTATCTTTGCTTCTTGTATGAATGGTGTAGTCGTAAACAGGCGAGTCTATATCTCTTCCGTGCCTGAGATCGTCTATCTGCTTTGCCATGAAATCGAAATCAAAGGCATCCGGTGAGTCATAATTCAGTTTCTGCCTGAGTTCCATCGGGAGGTCGTCGTTCGGATAATAATAATTGTCGCAGCTGACAAGTGAAATGCTTTCCCCGTACAGGCTTTTCAGTTTTTTGGAAAAAGTGGTCTTTCCCGATCCGCTTCCGCCTCCGATTCCTATTACCAGTCTATCCATTCTTCTTCTCCAATCGAATTATGACAACTTCAGGTTTATTGTTTATTCTCGGAATGAGATTGACGCTGTTTGCTCCTCTGCTGACAATGAGTTTGTTGTCGTACATTCCGGACGTATATTTCGGAAACAGTCCCTGCCCCGGTGCAATCAGCCCGTATTTTCCGAGTCGCCACTGACCGCCGTGAGCGTGGCCTGACAATATGAGGTCTATATCCAATTCTTTCAGGTATCTCGGATAATATTCAGGATGATGATTCAATAGAATCCTGTATCCCTTCTGAGCCTGAAACTCTTTCAGCCAGCCGAGATGAGGCTCAGGTGTTCTCATAAAGGCAGACTGCTTCTGACCGAAACTGAATCCGGTCGTAAGACCTCCTATTATGACCCCTTTATATTCCGTAAAAGTGTCGTCAAGAAGTGTTGCACCGGATTCTTTAACCAGTCGAATAATGTCCAGTCCGGATTTTGTTTCATGGTTTCCGATCTCAACAAATGTGGGATATCTTTCAGAAGACAGCTTAAGGAACTCAAGTCCCCTCTCATATTTTTTGCCGTTGTGGATAAAGTCCCCTCCGACTAGGACTGCATCTGTTCTGTTGTCTTCAAATATCTTCAGCATGGGCTCGTTTGTCCTGTCATGAAGATCAGAAACAAATGCAAATGTTATATTTTCTTCAACATCTGCTTTAATATTAAATATGCTCTGCGTAAGATTGTCTTTCATAGGCTCTCTTTTTTTCTGTAGATTATTACAGGTA
>CADAXH010000045.1 GCA_902791785.1 uncultured Ruminococcus sp.
CGTGGCCTTTGCCCTGTAAATAAAGGCATACTGCGCTATGACGGCACCGAGAATCATGTACTCATCCTCGCGAAGCTCAAAGAGCTTTGAGAGAGTTAAAAATGCTTTTTCAAAGCTGCCTCTTGCGAGATCCATAACCATAAATACCGCATTCGCCTCAAGAGACCTGACACATACGGCATCAACATCGGATTTCCTGATGATTTCTCCGGCATACGCGCATACCTTCTCGAGCTCATTGCCGAGCAGGTTAAGGTCGTCGCCGACATTTCCGACAAGATAAGACGCAACCCCCTTATCAAAGGCTTTTCCGCGCTTTTTTGCACCTTTTTCAACGACCTTCACAAGCTCCGTCTGAGTCAGTTTATTCGCTTTAAGAACATACCCGTATGCGCTGAAAACGGCCTGCATCTTCTTGATTTCATTTGCCTTGGGCGGCTGAGTGGGATAAGTGAAAACCAGGCAATTATCGGGCGGATTCTCCTTTAGAAGTTCTTCAAGCGCGGCGAGGTCTTTATCGGAAGCATCCTTTGCGGGATAATCTTTGTCTACCACGCATTTGCGCTGCGCCATCATCGGAATCGAGAGTGACGCATCATATATATCCGATAAATCGGTATCCGTACATTCAAATGTATGAAGATTGAATTCCGCAAACGACTCATCGACCGTTGCCTTGATTAACTGCTCGGTATAAAACTTGACAAGATATGTCTCATCGCCGCAGATAAGATAAGCTCCTGCGGGGTCTTCTTTTATTCTGAGTTTAAGCTCACTTTCGGTTATTTCAGGCATAATTCACCTTCTCACAGCCTTGATATTATGGTCATCGGCGGTTATCACTATATCTCCGCATCCTGCGGTTGCCGCCGCATTCAATCCTTTGTCCGTCAATTCTTCCTGCGCCGCATATCCTCTGCTTTCTTCCGCCTGTATAACAGCGAGCTTCAGGCCGTTAAACGCAATATCGTCGGGATAGCCGGCCCTGCAGAGCATTACATCACAATTCTTTGCCGCACCGGGCAGAGACGCAAAATCAATCCCGGGCTCACAGATATAAAGCAGGTTCATATCCTTCGATTCAAACATATACGCCGAATTTCCCGCGCCGTCCTTATATAGTGTTGCCTTTATCCGACCGATTTGGAAATTATCGGGAACGGAAACAATCTTATCCGCCGGAAAAGCGAGTTTCAGAGCATAACCGGGATCGGGGCAATATATTATGCTCCCTTGCACGAGCTCACTCACATCACGCAGATAAGAATTATAATTCGCAGTGTCTTCGGGCAGAATAACTGCATCGGTCTCATCCGAAAAATCTCTGAGCATCTTTTTAATTCTGTAAGAGCCGTCATAAGCATCGCCCCCGCATCCGAGCAGAATACAGTCATCACCGCTCCTGAAATACGCGGCGCTGCCGTTTCCCGTATCAAACACGGTGAGAGTAGTATCAAGTGAATCGGAAAAAGCGAAAAATACGGATGACATCACAAAGATAAATGCCGCAAGGTAGCCCGCTAGAGGAAACACCTTCCTCCCGGTATAAGCCATAAAAGCGGCAAGGGCAAGAAAAATGAAAATTCCCGCAAAAATAAGGCATGCATCGGTATAGCCGACCGAAAGACGCAGTATTTTCAGTGAAGACAGAATCTGCGCAATCTTAAGTATGAATTTTGCGCAGAGCCCCGAAACAAACGCAAAAAGATTGGGTATATGAAGAGAAATCAGGCCGATTGCCGTGCCGAAAGCAGAACAGATCATACAGACCTCGGCAACCGGAACAATGAAGAGGAACAGATACTTTTTCTCTTTGCTGGTAATCCTGAAAAACATGGCTGTTATAAAAGCAAAAGCAATCTGTGTCGAAGGATAAAGCAGTTCAAGACTGCCCGGATCGAGCATCTTCTCGTGGAAGAAAAACTCAAAAGCAAATTCGAGTATAACAGCCACGGCATTGATGGCGCACACTATTACCAGATCGATTGTGCGTCTTTTTGACAGCATATTGTTTCTCAGTATCATGACGATTATTGATGCAATCAGCATCAGATGAAACAACACTATTGCGCCTATGCTCTGCAATTCCGACATGCTCTCTCCTCCTCTCCTCAGATTCTTTTCAAAGGATTATTCCGTTTCCTCTTTTTTTGCCTTTTTCATGTTCTTTTCTTTGTACATCAGTACGTCAGCATCAACCAGTTTCTGATCCTTTTCTTCGTCATTGTGTATTATTGAATACCCGACAGAAATAGATTTGATGGGTGTGAACACCTGCTTGAGTTCCTCAATTTTTTCATTGAATTTTTCAATGAGTTTGTCAACACTGTCAAGTTTCTTCCTGAGAATAACCACGAATTCGTCTCCGCCCACTCTGTAGCAGGTTCCGTACTTTGAGAATACGACAAGCATCGCATCTCCTATTGCGTCAAGACACTCGTCGCCGTACTGGTGGCCCATTGTATCGTTGAGCGCCTTAAATCCGTCGATGTCCATCATTAGGTATGCTATAGGATAATCGACCTTTTCGATTGCAAGGACGTAGCTCCTTCTGTTCATAAGCCCTGAAACCGGATCAAGCTGCAGATTCAGGTCCATGTAATAGAGGGTGAACATTCCCATGGCCACGATTGCGCCTATCCAGGTAGTATGAAGATCCGCATTCAATGAGTGAACCGTGAATCCCAGAACAAATATAAAGATGACCGCGACAAGCGTCGGGAAATTCGGTCTCTGGAATCTCTTTGCGTCCCTGTATACAACGACGACAACCATTGCACTGAACAGGGCAACGATTGCAATGAAAATGAAATACACAGGCCCTCTTGAATAATGACCGGCTTCATCAAATGAGAATGTCCATCCGGTGAATATTGATGCTATGCTGAGCGCTGCATTGAGCAGGACTACCGGAATTATGAAAACTCTGTATCTTTTGCCCGATCTGTTTGTTATGGTAGATGCAAACAACAGTGCAAGAGGCGAAAAAACATGTTCAATGGATTTTGCGATGCTCATTACGACCTTGGCGTTTCCAAGATTCCAGTTCACCGCTTCGACCGTAATGTACTCTGCTATCATGCAGACTATAAGTGCGGCAAAAGCCGAAATAAAGTTGGCCTTAACTCGGGGAGACAAAGAATTCATGTTTGCAATCATGACGATGCACGACATTGCAAATGTAAAAAGCAGCAATACAAAACCAAGTAAAAGCGTCATAAACAATTCTCCCCTTTCGCTGTAATTATATAAATTATATACCTAATTTGATTGGTTGTAAATATCAATCAATGCTGTACACTGCCTGTATTGTATCCATTTTCAATATGTGTTCCAGAACGGAACACCTTATATATATTAAACAAAGAATATTGCTTTTTTGTAAAGTCATGATTTACAATATCAACAAAGAACTATACATTGACTCATCGAGTTGAACGAGTCAATAACCCATGATTGAAATCACGGGCTTGAAAAAGCAAGTGAAGAAATCAGCTACGGAAGTAGATTGTTGACTACCCTAAGTCTTATATGAGACAAAAACAAAAGAAAACGGAGAAGAAAAAAATGAACGTATATGATTTTGATGGTACGATATTCCCGTCTGATTGTTCAATAGGATTCTGTATCTGGTGTATGAACCGCCACCCGAAGCTTTGGTTCACATTTGCCCCTAAGGCAATAAGAAACATAATCAGAAAAAACCGTGGAAAAATACCGGAATACGTCATGCAGCGTGAATTCTTTGGATATCTTATGCTGATTGATGATTTTGATGTTCAGATAGAGCGGTATTGGGATAAAAATGAAAAGAGAATTGCAAAGTGGTATCTGGCACAAAAAAGACCGGACGATCTGATAATAAGCGCGTCGCCCATGTGCATTATCGAACCCATAGCAAAGCGGCTCGGGGTAAAATTCATGGCGACGGATTATAACCGCAAATACGGAGTGTTTCTCAATAATATGATGTATGCACAGGAAAAGGCACAGTACATCATTGACCACGGATTCCCGATGATAGACAATTTCTATTCAGATTCTCTTGCCGACACACCGCTTGCCCTCTGTGCAGAAAAAGCCCATCTGGTGAAGAAAAAGGCGAGCGTTGTTGTCGATTGGCCTGAGCTTGATGAAAAAACCCTAAATAAGGTACATAAGAAGGTTGATACAGGTTGGAATCAACACATTGATGAATAGGCAAGAGGGAAATTCAGTGTATATCATAATTTATGATTTCGGTACAAGCAGCGTAAAGACATGTCTGTTCGAAATAAGCTCGGAAATACGTCTTGTCGCCGATTCTTCAGCAGGATACGGACTGTATATTTCCGACGACGGTGGTGCGGAACAGGATACGGAAGAATGGTGGGCGGCGCTGTGCTCGACCACAAGCGATCTGTTTTCAAAAACGGACGTAAAGCCATCAGATATTGAAGGAATGGCATTTTGCTCTCAGATGCAGGGCTCCGTTTTTGTTGACGAAGAAGGAAACGCTTTAAGACGCCCCATGAACTATCTGGACCAGAAGGGCGTCAAAGAATACAAGAACTGCATGGGGCGCGGTATCATCAAAGTCTCCGGCTGCAGTCTTTATAAGCTCGTTCGCAATATTACAGTCAATTACGCATGCTCGACAAGCGCAAAGGACCCGGTCTGGAAATACAAGTGGGTCGAAAACAACGAGCCTGATGTTTTTAAAAGAATATATAAGTGGCTTGATATAGGCGACTATCTTACCTCCCGCTGTACAGGCAGGATAATAAGGACTGCCGATTCCGCCTTTGCGACTTTCCTTTACGATACCAGAAAAGGAAAAGAAGGCTGGAACAAAGGGCTGCTGAAAATGTATAAAGTAATCCCCGACCACATGCCGGAGATTATAGACAGCACGGATCAGGCAGGCACTCTCACTGCGAAAGCGGCAAAGGAACTCGGACTGAAGGAAGGAATACCGGTATTCGGAGGCGGAGGCGATACGACATTCGTCAACATCGGTGCGGGATGCACAAGACCGGATGATACGCATATTTATGTCGGAACCTCGGGGTGGGTATCTACGTTTATGGATCATCAGACCGTCGATATCGATGCCATGATAACGGGAGTCCTGTCCGCAAAACACGGCTATTTCAACTACTATGCTGAACTTGAAACTGCGGGAAAATGCTACGAATGGGTATTGAATCATCTTGCACTTGACGAAATCGATGTTTACATGAACAAAACCAAAGTGACGGATAATTATGAAAGCAGATTCATAAGTCTCTACGATTATTTGTCATCTGAGGTGGCAAAGGTCCCGCCCGGGGCAAACGGAGTGATCTTTACTCCGTGGCTGCACGGCAACCGCTGCCCGTTTGAGGATTCCAACGCAGCCGGAATGTTCTTCAACATCAGGGTTGAAAACACCAAAAGAGATTTGATTAGGGCGGTACTTGAGGGCATTTGTTATCACCTGCGCTGGCTTTTGGAAAGCGTTGAGAAGAAGGTCAGAACATCGGATACTATCAGATTTGTAGGCGGAGGAGCACTTTCTCCCGTTATCTGCCAGATGCTCTCAGACATTACCGGACGAACGATAGAAACGGTTAACAACGCGCAGGAGGCAGGCGCAATCGGAGCCGCTCTCGTTGTGGCGGCGGGTATCAAAGGAGAAGACGTGCTTGAATTAGCACGCAGGCTTGTTAAAGCAAATCATACTTACGTTCCTAATCCCAACAATAAAGAAGTATATGAGCGCAATTACAAGGTGTTCAAAAATCTATACAAGTCCAACGCCTTAAACTTTAAGGAGTTGAACGCCTGAATACAACATAGTGCAAAAAAACGGCGAGATCAGTTCAATTTTTGACCTCGCCGAAATTCTTTATGCATCCAAATCACACATACACTATTTTACTCTTCGACTCTCTGTCTTTCAATGAGTTCAAAAAATTTACCTTTCTTTTCAACCAGCTCATCATATGTTCCCTCTTCCACTATTTCTCCCTGTTCCAGATACAGGATTCTGTCGCAGTTTTTGATAGTTGAAAGCCTGTGTGCTATGACGATTCTTGTACAGTTGAGGCTGCTTATAGCCTCTGAAATGTTCTTCTGCGTCTTGTTGTCGAGGGCGCTCGTGGCCTCGTCGAACACGAGGATCTTAGGTTTGTTTATAATCGCCCTGGCAATCATAATTCTCTGCTTCTGACCGCCGGATATGCCTCCCTGACCTTCAGAAATGACGGTTCTCATTCCCATTGGCATATTGCGTATATCTTCTGCTATGCCCGCTATTTCAGCCGCTTCCCAGGCCTCTTTTTCACCCAGATTCGGGGCTGTGATGAGGATATTGGACATGATATCTGCATGGAAGATTCCGCCGTTCTGAAGAACAGAACCTATCTTGCCTCTCAGTGACTGCAGGTTGATCTCATTTATATTCTTGTCACCGAAATATATGTTTCCGCTGACAGGCTTTTCAAATCCGAGCAGAAGTCTCACTATTGTGGATTTTCCGCATCCTGTTTTGCCTACGATTCCCAAGTATTCTCCGGAATGAATATCCAGGCTGAAGTTCTTAAGGACGAGACCGCTCTGGTCGTCATACCTGAAAGATACATCTTCAAACCTGATTCTTCCGTCGAGATTTTCAACAATTTCTTTCCCGTTGTCTTCCTGCTCCTCTTCTATTATCGGCCTGGCCATGTCCAGAACAGGCTTTATCTGTGCAAGCATCGACGTAATGTAGCTAAGTGATGCTGCCATTGAGGAAAGAGACCCGAATGAAGTTGTGAATGCCACGAATGAGCTGACGCTTATGCTGTTTCTTGCAGCTATATAGTATATTGCAATGTTTCCGAGCAGTGAGATAAGAAGTGAAACAAACGTGCTGAGCCTTATTATGAGAGGCGGGTGATACAGGTATTCACTCGATCTTGCATACGCCTGCGCCCAGTTGGCAAATGCTCTCTTCTCCGCTCCTGCAAGTCGTATTTTCTGGATTCCGCTTATGATTGAATATGTAACGCTGCTCTCTTTCGAAGCAAGATACAGCTGCTTCTTGGACACTTTTGCACTGACGAGTGCAACTATGACGGAAGACGAAGACGTTAGCAGAATGATGGCTGCTACAGGCAGTATGAGCGACGGAGCAAACTGGACGATCTGAGTCATATACGCAAGAGACATAATCGAAGACAGCGTTGTCAGGAATATACCTCCGAAAAACATTGAAGCAAGCGACTGAACGCTGTTGAAGCGGGCTGTGAGTTCACCTGTCGTATACTTTTTGAAGAATGAGGGCGGCAGGGACAGAAGTTTTTTCATCGTCGTTTCCGCCATGAGTTTTTCAAGCTTGATTCCCACCCTGGCATTCATGAAGCCCTGGGTGGCCTTGACGAGAATATAGGCCAGACCTGCCCCTATTATGTATGCTGTCGCTATATAGAACAGATTAAGGTCATTGTTGTCTATGACTTCTCCCGTCAGCATCTTCATTATGTATGGCATGAGCATTCCGATTGCCGTTGCGGCAACCGAAAATACAGTGACCCACAAGAGGTCTGCAAATCTGATTGAGTCCCTGAAATACCTGAAATATTCCTTTACGGTAAGTTTGTTTTTCGGAAGCTGCTTGTAGAAGGCATAGGCTTCGCTCTGGAAATACTGGATCATTCCGGGCGTCATCTTCTTTTTCTTGCCGGTGCTGTAGGAGATATAGTAATACCTTCTGCTTCCCTCGGGAATCAGAAGAATTGGAGTGTTGGTTCTCTTTGAAAAAACAAGGATCGGATCCCTGTGCTCAACGTTCCAGCCTCGACCAAGGGTTATTTTTCTTCCGATGACCCCGTACAGCCTGAAAAGATAATCCATTTTCCCCGACATTCCGTCAATATGGTATGGGATTTCCGCATTGTTAAGCTTGAAATAATTGATCAGCTGATGGCAGATGAAGTTGCCCCTGAGGTCTTTTTCTTCCCCTGCAACTATATTCTTGATTCCGGCAAGATCGTTGAAAGAGTTTTCAAACATTATCTGGTCGTTCTCTTTGCGCATCTGTATTCTTTCGTCAATCCAACTCATGCGCCCACCTACTCATTTCTGATCAGATCATAGTAGTAGCCGTGATTCTGCATAAGTTCCTCATGACGGCCCTGCTCTGTTATCTGTCCCTTGTTCAGCACAATGATGTTGTCCGCGTCTCTTATTGTGGACAGTCTGTGCGCGATGACTATGCACGTGATTCCGCGTGCTTTTATGGCTTTGACGACTTCGTGTTCGGTCTTGGCGTCGAGTGCGCTTGTCGCCTCGTCAAGAATTATGATGCTCGGTTCGCCCGCGAGCGCCCTTGCTATCTCAATTCTCTGTCTTTCGCCTCCGGATATGTTCTTACCGCCTTCAAGGAGTTTCTCCCTGAACTTGTATTCTTTTGACATTATCAGGTCATAGATGAGGGCATCTTTCGCTGCTCTCACCATCTCTTCGTCAGTTATGGTCTTATCCCACATCTTTATGTTGTTTTCTATCGTGTCGTTGAAAAGAACTATGTCCTGATCGACTACAGCAACAGAAGCCACAAACACTTCGTGGTCTATTTCATCTATTCTCTTACCGTCGTACAGAATTTCACCCGACCAGACACCATATAATCCGGATATCAGCTTGGACAAAGTGGATTTTCCGGAGCCCGAGCCTCCGACAATTGCTATCGTCTGTCCTTTTTCCGCTTTGAGCGAGAAATCGGATATGACAGGTTTGTCAAGTCTGTTGTACCCGAATGTTATTATATTCTTGTCGACCGGATATTCCATGACGTCGTCAACCCTCTCCATCTGGGTGCGCATTTCCTGGATTGTCTGACCGCTGTTAATCATGGTCATGGCGGGGCTGAGGAATGCTGCCAGAAATCCCTGGAACGCAAGGACTGAACCGATTGTGAACTGCCCTTTGATTGTGAGATATACGCCTATGACCAGAACACCGTAGTTGACGAGCATTACGAGCACGGAAGGCAATAATCCGAACATCTGTGTGACTCTCGCCATTTTGAGTTTCTGGTTTGATGCGTTTTCCTGAACTTCATTCCATGTATAGAAGTAGTTGTCCTCTGCACCGGCAACTTTGATTGTCTCTATCATCTCGATGCCCTTTGAAGTCATGCCTGCAACAAGCGCATAGTCTCTTGACTGGACTCTGGCTATATTTGTTTTTTCCGCACTTATGAGGTGGGAGACAATGACGTTTATCAGGACGGTTGTTACGCCTAGGGCTGTCAGAATGATGCTCTTGCTGAGCATGAACACCAGATAGAATACGAGCATCATGCTGTTGAACATGAGTGGTGCAAAGACGTCGATAAGAGTTTCCGCGATTGAAGCGTTCTCGTTTTTTCTCTTCTGGATGTCTCCCGCCATTCTCTGTGAAAAGAATTCAATCGGGAGTCTGAGCACTTTCCACATGTATGTAGTGCTTCCGACAAGCGCCAGTTTTCCCCTGATCTTGTACTTGTAAATTGCGTCGACAAATGCCGTCAGAATCTGAAGACCGCTTATGACGGAAACGAAGATTATGAAGGGGAGGAGCCACTCGGGATTCTTCCCTCCCAGAAGCGTGTCGACAAACACCTGCTTTACAATCGGGTTGAATATGCCTATAACGTGAGTAATTATAGTCACCAAAACGAAGAAAAGTACGAGCGAACCGGCTCCGACAAGACGCTTTCTAGCAAACTGCATCATGCTCTTTTTCTTTCCGCCTGCACGGAATTCCTCTCCGGGGGCAATCATAAGACAGATGCCCGTATATGCTTTTTCGAAGTCTTCCATTTTAACCTTCATAAAGCCTTTTGCGGGGTCGTTTATATATGCTTTGTTTCCCTTGAAGCCGCAGAGCACGACGAAATGTGCCTTGTTCCAGTGTATGATGCATGGGAATGTTGCCTTTTCTTTCAGCATCTCCGTTCCGTAAACAAACCCTTTGGCATTAAAGCCGTAGCTTCTTGCGGCTTTCAGGATGTTTTTGGCATTGCTTCCGTCCCTGGATACGCCGCAGTCAATTCTGACCTGTTCAAGCGGGACCCATTTGCGGTAATATGCCATGACCATTGCAAGCGAAGCAGCTCCGCACTCGAGTGCCTCAAGCTGCATTATAATCGGTACTCTAATCACTGCCTTTCACCTCGCTTTTTGCCCACCTGTTCGTCAGGTATTCGATCGGGTGAATCGACTTGGTAATGACTGTGCAGGCATATTCTCCGTCCTGCAGGCTGACAAAAGAAACGACCGGACGTCCGTCATCGTCCAAACCCGTTATTCTTACGGTTTCGGATGAAATAGTGACCGTCTGGCCGACATGTATTTCGTCTTTTCTGTTTTCGTCGATTAAAACAGTGGCAACTCCTTCTTTCACGGAGGCTCTGCCTTCTACTTTATATGTTATTGTGGCAAGAAAAGACCAGACAAAGATGCCTATGAGCGCAAGGATTACGACCCCAAGCAGAATCCACGTCACGGGACTTGTTGCCTGGAGATTCTCATTGAGCTTTTCGGGAGTCGTTATTCTTTTCCTGATCTTCATGCCTTTCTCCCTAATCCTGCAGATTCTTTTTCATCCACAGGTTAATATCTTTTTTCATTTCTTCAAACGTTATTGCGTATCCCGCCTGAAGTGCAGGCCAGAAGAAACGGCCCTGGAACACCTTGTCTTCCCGGATGTTGTATATGTATTTTCCCACGTCTTTTCCGATTTTTTTTCTCACTTCGTTGTCACAGGACAGGATAAGGTCAAGATAACACTTCAGAAGGGGGACATCAACATCGGTATGGATAAGGCTGTAAACATCGACTGCGTGTTTGTAGGGCCTCGGCAGTTCGTTTGTTATGGCCATAATCTTTTCAGCCATCACATATTCCTTGGCAACACCATTGAACACGAAGTTTTCGGATATGACGGAAGGGCCCATGTAGCTTTTCGGCTTTACTTCGTCCTTTATTTGGCCGTATATTCCGTCGAGTACTATAGTTGTCAGTTTCTCTTCAAAGTGAAAAACATCAAATCTGAAAGTGAAGTTGTCGTAATAGAAATCGGATGACGCTTCGGATTTTGCATAAAACACTTCCTTGAAGGAAATTGATCCCGAACAAGCCTTTTTGTATAGGGGAGAGAATAAAGTATTTTAGAAACGAGAGGGAGAGTATGAAAAAGAAAAAGAAATTTAAGAT
>CADAXH010000046.1 GCA_902791785.1 uncultured Ruminococcus sp.
CAGAAAATCTGTTATACAACTGTTATCAGACCTGAAAGGCGGGGCGAATGACTAAAAATAAGAACAAACTCCTCTGGATTATATTGATTGTTCTGGTTGCTCTTATTATTGCACTTGCTGTGGTTGTCTGTCTGTATTTCATTAAAAACAGACAGAACAACAGCGGTCTTTACAGGAAAGACGAATGTATCGTCAGGTATGAGGATATAATCAGAAAGTGTTCAATAAAATACAAAGTTGACGAGAAACTCATTTATGCCCTCATAATGACGGAGAGCAGCTTTAACAAAGATGCTGTATCAAAAGCGGGTGCAATAGGTTTAATGCAGATGATGCCTTCAACTTATGAGGATATAAAGGGAAAGCTAGGCTTTACAGAATCTGCAGATGAGGCGTTGAAAAATCCCGAAATAAATATTGAGTGCGGCGTGTATTATTTTGCCACATACTGCTCCGGACTCGGAAAAATAAATGCGCCTCTGGCAGCTTACAACGCTGGACCGGGAAGAGTCAGGTCCTGGATGAATCAGGCAGGCAGCACTGAAGACATTGCCCTTGACGAAATACAGTCACAGTCTGTAAGAACATATGTTGAAAGAGTGAAAAGATACTACAGCAGTTACATATACCACTATGGCGAATCCACTGATTACAACAATGTTCTTCTTGACAGGGAAAAAGCGCTTGAATACGCAAAAGAGTACGGGCGCAAATACAAGGTGGACTACAATCTCATTATGGCAATTATCGAAACTGAGAGCAGTTTCTATTGCTACAGGACTTCAAAGACCGGAGCTATAGGAATGATGCAGATAATGCCTGAGACGTATTATGTGGATATAGCGCAGAATCTTGGACTTGAAGACAGTTCAGATGAACTGTTTGAGCCGGAATTCAACATAATGTGCGGCTCATATCTCATTCACTGGCTTGACTACAGACTTGACGGGATAAATGAAATAGCCATTTCTTATCACGTCGGAGTGAACCAGACGAGAGCATGGCTTAATAACCCTGATTATTCCGAGAACGGAAGACTCATAGTTGAAAAGCTTCCTCAGGAGGCTCAGGACTATCTGTTTAAAGCGATGGGATATTACAGAAGGTCCATAAGACTCGACGGCGAAGACCGGGGATATAAATTTGATCAATAATTTTGGAGGAAATATATATGGCAAACGAAAAAAAGGCAGCAGATCAGCTTAAGGAGAAGCTGTTCTTCAAAAATCCGAACTGCTATGAAAAAATGAGCGAAGCGGATGTAAAGAAAGCATACGACTACTGCGAGGGATACAAGAGTTTCCTGGATTCCGGAAAGACCGAAAGGGAATTTGTAAAAGCAGCTGTTGAAATGCTGACAAATAAAGGTTTCAAGGAATTCGAATTTGGAACCAAAGTAAAGGCTGGCGACAAATTCTATTACAATAATCACAACAAGTCTCTTGCAGCATTTGTGATTGGAAAAGAAACATTGGACAAGGGACTGAATATTTCAGCTGCACACATCGACTCGCCAAGAGTGGATTTCAAGCAGCATCCTGTATACGAGGCTGACGGAATGTGTTTCTTCAAGACACATTACTACGGCGGAATCAAGAAGTATCAGTGGACTACAATACCTCTTGCAATCCATGGAGTTGTCACAAAAGCAAATGGCGAGACTGTAACAATAAAACTCGGTGACGAAGAGAACGATCCCGTATTCTACATAAACGATCTTCTTATTCACCTCTCGGGAGATCAGATGAGAAAGAGCCTAGCTGACGGAATTACAGGTGAACAGCTGAATGTGCTTGTCGGTTCAAGGCCGTATCCGGATGTTCAGGCTGACGGAATCAAACTGAATGTCATGAACTATCTCTACGAAAAATACGGAATTACAGAAGCTGATCTCATGTCGGCTGAACTCTGTGCAGTTCCTGCATCAAAGGCTCGTGATATAGGCTTTGACAGATCCCTTATCGGCGCATATGGGCATGATGACAAGGTCTGTGCTTATCCTTCATTGACAGCTCTCGTTGAGAACTCAAAAGCTCCCGCTCATACCTGTATGGCAATTCTTGCCGACAAGGAAGAGATAGGAAGCGAAGGTAATACCGGAATGCAGTGCGAAGTATTCTTCGATATTATTTCAGATATCGCAAAAACACAGAAAGTTAATGACGCTGTTGTCAGAAGAAATGCTAAATGCCTTTCAGCTGACGTCAATGCATGTTTTGATCCGAACTTCCCGGAAACATGTGAAAGAAAGAACTCATGCTTTATGAACAAAGGTGTTGTAATCACAAAGTTCACAGGCTCAAGAGGCAAATCCGGTTCAAATGATGCAAGTGCTGAATTTATGGGCTATGTACGCAATCTTCTTGATGAAAACAAGGTCGTATGGCAGACATCAGAACTCGGCAAAGTTGACCAGGGCGGCGGTGGTACAGTTGCAAAATTCATTGCTAAAAAGAACGTAGAGACAATAGATCTTGGCGTTCCGGTCATTTCCATGCATGCTCCTATTGAAGTTGTCGGAAAAACTGACGTTTATATGACACACAAGGCACTGGCTGCCTTCTTCAAGGCATAAAGGACCGCATAGATGTTTTATTTCATAATCTCGACCCTGATAGACTATGATTTCCTGCTCGTTCTGGCTGCGGTTATACCGGCAATCATTCTCATGATTGTTGTATACAAAGCGGACAAACTCGAAAAAGAAAAGCCTTCAATGCTTCTGAAGATGGTTTTGTTCGGCATCCTGTCGACGAATCTTGCTCTGCTTCTTGAGAGGGGCGGAGAAGCCTTGCTGGATAACTTTGTATCACCGGAAGACAAGCTTTACAATGTACTGCTGTACTTCCTTGTTGTTGGTCTGTTTGAAGAAATGTCAAAATATCTTCTTCTGCATCTTGGAAGCTGGAAAAACAAGGAATTCAACTGTCAGTTTGACGGAGTGGTTTACTCAGTGTTCGTTTCACTGGGTTTCGCTCTCTGGGAAAACATCAGCTATGTTCTTCATTACGGCTTCTCAACAGCTATTGTAAGAGCCTTGACCGCCGTTCCGGGGCACGCGTGCTTTGGGGTGTTTATGGGAATCTTCTACGGATTGGCGCGTGGATATAAGGCAAAAGGAAACAAGGCTGCAAAGAATTTCTGCAAGCTTCTTGCCTTGCTCATTCCGGCAGCCATTCACGGGGCATATGACTATGTTGCCTCTGTTGAGTCTCAGTATGGTGACTTTGTGTTTATAGGTTTCGTTCTTGTATTATTTGTTATCTCAATTATCTTAGTCATAAGAATGGCTAAGAAGGACAAATACTATCCCGCAGAGGTAAAAGACGAGTAAAAAAATTGCACTTGGATTTGCGTCCAAGTGCATATTTTTTTACGACTGCTGTTCGGTTGTATTCTGTTCTTTTTCAGCTGCTTTTTTCTTTCTGTTCTTTTTTGTGCAGACTATGACTATTATTGCTACAATGCCCAGTACGGCAGCAAAAGGAAGAATATATATCAATACGTTCAAAAAGCCGTGAAGAACACTGACGAACGCCTTAAAAGAATCTTTGAATGTGTTTCCGATTTCATCCCAGAATGTTTCTTCTTTTACCACATATTCCTTAACTTCATGAACATTCAGATATACAAAAGAATATGAGATTGAGTTTTTGTAATACTCAATTTGTGAATTCAGATAATTGATCTGAGAAGTCAGGCTTGCAATTTTGTCTTCAATTTTTATGAGTGTTGCGTAATCTGCACCTTTTCTCAATGCTTCAAAGTTGCTCTTTTCATCAATGAGCGCATTCATTTGAGATTCAAGATCATAATACATCTTTGTTATGTCTTCTACAGTGGAAGTACTTCTTGTGACGCTGCCAAGCTTTCCTATTTCTTCTACAAACTGATCCACGCGCTCAGAATCAACTCTGAAAGTAAAAGATGCATATTTTTCAGAATATCTTGATGTTGACTGCTGAACAGAAGAATTGGAAACATATCCGTATCCTGTTATGAGATGTTTCAGTTTCTCAAGGGTTTCATCGAATGATTTGGTATCCATATCTATATTGAATTTCTTTACCAGTTTTTGATTATATGCTATGGACTTATCTTCGTTTGAAATATCTGAGTATTCAGGGGTGCTGATGCTCTTTGAATACTCGGAATCAACATAGGATACGGCTTTTCCGGATGAATTTGAGCAAGAACAGAGAACTGATGCAACTATAGCAATGCTAAGAAGAATAATTGCAATTTTTTTGAGTTTTTTCATAAAAAACACACCCTCCTCGTCTTTTATGTCAATTAGACGAAGGAGGGTGTTGTGAAATCTCACTTATTTTCCGTATTTTGCCAGGGAAGCTATAACAATGTCAAGTTTTTCTTTGTATCCGACTCTCTTTGTTTTTTCTGCCTCTACAACAGCGGCAGGAGCTTTGGAAACAAATCCTTCATTTGACAATTTGTTGTCTATTCTTGCTATTTCTCCGAGCAGCTTTTCTTTTTCAGCTTCGAGTCTGGATATTTCTGCATCCATGTCAACCAGGTCTGAAAGCGGAATGAATATCTTTGCCTTGTCGGAAACTATGAGCACTGAATTCTCGTCATGCATATCGTCAGGATACTCAACTTCTGATGCACCTGCAAGCTTGACAAAGAAAGGTGAATTGCTGTCGTTGAAAGCATTCTTCTCATCTGATACGATGAAAACTTTAGCCTTTCTTGACGGAGCAACGTTCATTTCGGTACGTCTGTTTCTTATTGCCTTTATGGCAGAGATAATCAGTTCTGTCTGTTCTGCTTCTTTTGTAAATACAAGGGAAGAGTCGAACTTTGGATAATCCGTAACAACTATGCTTTCACCTTTATGAGGAAGCTGCTGCCAGATTTTTTCGGTTATGAAAGGCATAAAAGGATGCATAAGCTCCATGGCGCCTCTCAGAACAAAAGACAAAACTCTGCAAGTATTAGTGTTTCCTTCAGCATCTTCTTTGTCAAACAGTCTCGGCTTTGCAAGTTCGAGATACCAGTCGCAGAGAGTGCCCCAGAAAAAGTCATAGAGTTTAGCCAGTGCAATTCCAAGTTCGTACTTTTCAAGATTTTCGGTCACTTCGCTGACCAGTTCTTCGTATCTTGTCAGAATCCACTTGTCTTCTATCTTCAGTTTGTCTGACGACGGAAGATTTGTATCTGTAAGTTCATCGGGAATATTCATCAGGGCAAATCTTGCTGCGTTCCAGATCTTATTTGTGAAGTTTCTTGCGGCTTCAATCTTTTCATCGGAAAAACGCATGTCGTTGCCCGGTGAGTTTCCGGTCAGAAGAGCAAATCTCAAAGCATCTGCTCCGCATTTGTCAATTATCTCAAGAGGATCAATTCCGTTTCCGAGGGATTTAGACATCTTTCTGCCCTGGGCATCTCTTACAAGACCATGTATGATTACATGGCTGAAAGGTTTTTCTTTCATGCAGTACATGCCCATTGTTATCATTCTGGAAACCCAGAAGGTAATTATGTCGTAACCTGTGATAAGAACTGATGTCGGATAATAGTATGCAAGGTCTTCCGTCTTGTTCGGCCAGCCCAGTGTTGAGAAAGGCCATAGTGCGGAAGAGAACCATGTATCGAGTACGTCTTCATCCTGATGCACATGTTTTGAATGGCACTTCGGGCATTCAGTAACTTCATTTTCAGATACTGTTATTTCGCCGCAGTCGTCGCAGTAGTATGCAGGAATCCTGTGTCCCCACCAGAGCTGACGTGAAACGCACCAGTCTCTCAGTCCCTTCATCCAGTTCATGTAAATTTTTGAGAATCTGTCCGGGATATAATCGATAGTTCCGTTTTCGACAACTTCAATAGCCTTTTCTGCCAGAGGTCCCATTTTAACGAACCATTGGCTTGAAGCGATTGGTTCGACAACAGTTCCGCATCTGCAGCAGTGACCTACTGCGTGAGTGCATTTTTCAATTTTTACGAGATATCCCTGTTCTTTAAGATCTTCAACAATCTGCTTTCTGGCTTCAAATCTGTCAAGACCTGCGTATTTGCCGCCTTCTTCGGTGATTATTCCTTTGTTGTTAATTACAATAATTGTATCAAGATTGTGTCTTGAGCCCACTTCGAAGTCGTTTGGGTCGTGAGCTGGTGTTATCTTGACCGCGCCTGTTCCGAAATCCTTTTCAACATATTCATCAGCAATAACAGGTATCTTTCTGCCCACTAGAGGCAGAACGAGAGTCTTCCCGACGAATTTTGTGTATCTTTCGTCTTCGGGATGAACTGCGACAGCAGTATCTCCCAGCATTGTCTCCGGTCTTGTTGTTGCAACCTCAATATATCCGCTTCCGTCTTCGAGAGGATATCTGATGTGCCAGAATGCTCCTTCTGTATCCTCGTGTTCAACTTCTGCATCGGAAAGAGCAGTTTCACACCTTGGACAAATATTGCTTATTCTGAATCCCCTGTACATAAGCCCGTCATTGTACAGGCTGACAAATACCTTTTTAACAGCGGCTGAGAGATTCTCGTCCATTGTGAATCTTTCTCTGGACCAGTCGCATGATGCGCCCATTGCCTTAATTTGGGAAATGATTCTGTTTCCGTATTTTTTCTTCCATTCCCATACCATGTCCGTGAATTTTTCACGGCCAAGATCGTATCTGCTCAATCCCTGTTCTTTGCGGAGCGTTTCCTCAACCTTAATCTGGGTCGCAATACCTGCATGGTCTGTGCCGGGTACCCAAAGGGTATTGTATCCCTGCATTCTCTTGAATCTGACGATTGTGTCCTGCAGTGTTTCGTCAAGTGCATGTCCCATGTGGAGTTGTCCCGTGACATTCGGTGGCGGGATTACGATTGTAAAATGCTCTTTGTTTTTGTCAGGGGATGGAGTGAAATAATTCTTGTCACACCACTCCTGGTATAAAGGCTGTTCGATTTCTTTCGGGTTGTAAGTTTTTGATAATTCTCTTGGCATAACTTTTCCTTATATCTTTAGATTTGTAGTTTTTGGTTCAATGGGTTCACATCCTTCAGGCACTATCAGGTTGACTGCGGAAGGAACTATTTCTATTGTAATTTTGTCTGTCTGAACAAATTCTCCGTCGAGACAAACTTTAATGACTTCACCGGGTTCCAGTGTTATTTTTTTGCATTTGTAGTAATGGATGAATTCAAAAGGAGGGTTAACTGATAAATGCTCGCCTTTTTTATACTTGCCTACAATCTTGATGAATTTGAATCTTGAAATCTTGTCAACTGCACAAACATCTATCAATCCGTCGTCAATTCTGCTGAGAGGCAGAGCTCTGAATCCACCGCCGTAAAAACCGCCGTTGCCCATCGCACACAGTAAAAGGTTTGAACTGAATGTGATGTCATCGTCAATTGTTACTTTATAATCGTGTCCGTAAGCTTTGAACAACGCAGACACAATCCCTGCAACATATCCGAATTTGGTCGGAAGAATGGAGTCTCTCATCGAATTCATTTTGAATGCTACAGAGGCGTCAAATCCTATATTGAAAACGTTGACGGCATATGTAGAACCCATTCTCAGTACGTCAATTTTCTTTACGGTTCCGTTAAGCTGTTTTTCCAGGTCGCTGAAGTTTTCATGGTTTGTAAACATTTTAATGAAATCGTTACCTGATCCCGCAGGGAAAGGGGACACCTGAATATTGTCGTACCCTATGCTCCCTGTGACGACTTCATTAAAAGTTCCGTCTCCGCCGCATGCGTATATTCTGGTTTCTTTGTCTTTATTGTTCTCGCAGTATTCTTTAACAAACCTGATGGCATCTTTAGGACCTTTGGTAAGGTAAACCTCATATTCAAGGTTGTCATTTTTGCATGTTTCATCAATTTTATTTACTAGATCATTCTTGTTCTTTGTTCCACCGGCAATCGGGTTTATAACGAAAAGGTAACGCAAATTATAATCTCCTTTTTAATTAAAATCAACAGGGTTAGTATAACAATAATAAAAATACAGGTCAATATATAAAATGCGTGGAATGTCTGTTTATAGTGTTGATTTTTTCGACTTACGACTGCGTTTTAAGAAATATTGCCCCGACAGACATCGATTTGTGTTGACAAAACTGACCCTGTGTGCTAATATTACAAAGCGGCAAAGAGATGCCGGAATGGCGGAACTGGCAGACGCCCGGGACTTAAAATCCCGTGGGCTTTAAAACCCGTACCGGTTCGATCCCGGTTTCCGGCACCATTATATATCGCGGAGTGGAGCAGTCTGGTAGCTCGTCGGGCTCATAACCCGAAGGTCATAGGTTCAAATCCTTTCTCCGCAACCAGATCAGGATTGCTATTCAAAAAGATAGCAATCTTTTTTTCTATCAAAACTTAAAAAACTCTAGAACACCTGAAGAGGAGAAGATATATGAGAATATACGACATTTCACAAGAGGTATTCAGCTGTTGTATTTATCCCGGTGATCCGAAACCGAAAAGAAAAGTGCTGAGTTCAATTAAAGACGGAGATTCATATAACCTGACTGAATTCAGCATGTGCGCACACAACGGAACGCATGTTGATGCACCTTTTCATTTTATTCAGGATGGAAAAACTGTTGATAAGGTCAGTTTGAATGTTTTTGTAGGCAAGGCGTATGTTGCTGAACATCGTGGAAGAGTAACCGGTGAGGATAGGAAATGAATCCCAGACGGTAGGGCCAGAGAATGCTCCGATGAAGGTTCATAAAATTCTTCTTGGAGCTGATATCGTTCTGCTTGAAGGTGTTCGCCTGGCAGATATTTCTGAAGGAGAGTATTTTTTGAGTGCAGCCCCTCTGAATCTTTATGGTTCTGATGGCTCTCCGTGCAGGGCACTGTTGATATCTGATAGTTGAACTTAAACTCAAAATAATAAGTCAAATATTTAAACATTAATCGGTGCGCTATTTTCGGTGCACCTTTTGAACCGGTTTTATCGGCACAAAATATCAAAGAAAATATTTTCTGTTGTGAATTGTGCCGATAAGTGGTATAATGTCGACTGAGGTGAATGCAATGAAAGAATATTTGTCTGTATCAGATTTTGCAAAAAAATGGACCATGTCCGAGAGAGGTGTCCGAAACTATTGCATCAGGGGAAAAATCCCCGGTGCAATCATTGAAGGAAAAACTTGGAAAATACCTGAAGATGCAGAATTGCCCGCAAGAATAAATAAAAAGTCCGAGACATTGCTCAGCAGGTTGAGGAAAGAAAAAAGTGTTCATTTGTCTGGCGGAATATATCACAAGATACAGATTGACTTGACATATAACTCTAACCATATTGAGGGCAGTACTTTAACCCATGATCAGACGAGATATATATTCGAGACCAGCACCATAGGTCTTTCTGATGGTATTGCAAACACAGATGATATCATTGAGACTGCTAATCATTTCCGTTGTATAGATTTTGTAATAGATAATGCAA
>CADAXH010000047.1:0-3264 GCA_902791785.1 uncultured Ruminococcus sp.
AAAATCCACCCTGTTTGTAATAGCTGATGAGAAAAATGAGAATGTCCAGGGTGAAGTTGCTTTTTCCAATAAAGGAACAAATAAGTGGCAGAGGCTTATAAATGAACACTTTGAAAAGAAAAAAGTGCTTTTAATTGACATCTGCCCTTCAGCAGATAAAATTGCCGATGTTCTGTACGATTCGCTGCAATATGAGCAGGTTGTGTTTATTGCCCACGCGCCAGTCAAGGCTTATGCAGGAACTTCACATTACCATAAACCACTCATTTCTCTCGCCGACGGCATGAAAAAGAAGATAGCCGCCTTCATTGTCTGGGGAAATCCATATGCAAAAAACGAACTGCCAAAAGAACTTAACACTTTTGTTTGTTACGACTTTGGCGAATACGCAGAATCTGCATTTTCAAAACTGATCAAATAACGAATCAGAGGATTTTTTATGTTAAAAAGGCCTTCGAATAAGGTACTGTATTTCGTGTACACTATCCTGTACACTACCGGTTTCATGTTCTGTTCAGGAACCATTCTTCAGACTTTCATGATAAGTGCCGGACTGAGCGAAACCACCATTTCAGCTTACAATGCGGTCATACAGTTTGTCCAGGCTGCAGTTATTTTTGTAATGGCGTTCGTTGCAGATAAAATCAAAAAGGTTCTCAAAGTATACGCACTGATTATTCTTTCAATCACAATAATTGCTGTTGGTCTCGTCTTCTGCGTATTTGTCAGAAGCGATCTGACTGCAGTCAAACTGATTATATTCGGTTCATCGATTGTTGCGTATCTCATGATTGGAATCAGAAATGCCGTTGATTACAGAATATTCTACGAAATATTCGACATGAAAGAACTTGGCAGACTGATGGGAATAGCCATTGCTGTTTCAGGACTTGTTTCTTTCGGAGTATCAGCTGCGTATTCTTATGCAGTTTCAAATTACGACTATTATGATGTTATGATTGTGTTCTTCATATTATCCGCAGTCATGATCCTCATATCATTCGTCGCCAGCTATAATTACAAAAAAGTCAATGAGACACCTCAGGTCGAACAAAAACCCGGACTTGAGCTGTCCGCATTCAAGAATAAAGTAACCCTTCAGCTTGCAGTTCCCGGGTTCTTCCGAGGCTTTTCTTCAGGCATTTTTGCCCTGATAACAGTTGTAGGCTTTTCTGGCGGTATTCTCAATATCGAAACAGCCACATACGTAAGTCTGATTACTCAGCTGACTTCTTTTGCGGGGAATATAGTTTTTTCTCTGACCAACAGAAAAATAAGGAGCAGTGCCGCTGTGCTGATTTCGTCAGTAATGCTTGGTATAGCTCTTCCCTTGTCCATTGTTACCGGAAATCTTATTCCATTTTTAATCTTCTATGCAATCACGAACTTTGCATATGTTATAATCAACGTGTCTATTCCGATTCTGGTATGCGAAATTGTACCTTATGATCAGATAGGCTCATTCACCTGCATAAGAATGATGATTTACACACTTGGCTCGGTAGTGGCCTCAATCGTATACAAACCGCTGGCTGATTCAATCGGATATTTGTGGCTTTTCATACTGGCGGGCATCCTGCAGGTAATCTGCGGTGTAGCTCATCTGATTGTTGCAAATAGTATTAAGAGGGAGCAGGAACGAAAATGCAATTAGGAATATGTTGTGGAACAGATCAGTTTGAAACCGCAAAAAGAACAGGCTTTGATTATGCCGAGCCATCGGTTCAGACGTTC
The DNA here is from genome assembly GCA_902791785.1 of uncultured Ruminococcus sp. Taxonomy (GTDB): domain Bacteria; phylum Bacillota; class Clostridia; order Oscillospirales; family CAG-272; genus CAG-841. Next base: position 1,735 of record CADAXH010000047.1, read on the forward strand.
AGGTGCATGAATAATAATGAACTGAAAAACGTCAGAAAGAATCTTGATGACATTGGGTTCAGAATTGACGGATTCAATTGTTTCTTTTCAGGTGATGTTTCGCTGTACTGCGATTCTGCGGATTCAATAGTCGAATACGCAAAAAGAAATTTTGAAATTGCAAATTGCTTTGACAGTGACTACTGTGTCATCGGAAGCGGAAGGGCAAGATCAATTCCTGTTGACATGGAAAGAGAAAAAGCCGAATATATTTTTATGTCTCTTGTGAATTCACTTGCTGATACAGGCGCCGGGTTTGGAATTAAGTTGTACATTGAACCGCTCAACTATAATGAAACAAACTACATTAACACCTTAAGTGACGCCATCAGAATGAAACGTGAGCTGAATAACTGCAACGTGGGATGTCTCGTTGACTTTTTCCACTTCTTCAAAAACAAGGAGAATTATTCGGAATTCGATCTCTTGCGCGAAGGCGAACTGACCCATGTTCATCTGGCAAGACCAAACGACGACAGGGACGCTCCTGTAAAAGAAGATTGCATAATACTGTCTGAATGGTCAAATATATTAAAAAAACTCAACTACAACGGAAGGATTTCCCTGGAGTGCCTTTGGAAAAACGGCATGGAAAACTCCATCGAGGAAGCTTTTGAACAACTCAGTGTTTTTTTGTGAGGTTTTATGGATACATTTGAATGCGTAAAAGAAAATATGCTGAGAATAACTGAACTGAAAGTTCTCGGTTCTCTTCCCAATCCATTTATTTTCGAAAGCGGAGAAACAGTGAAGACAAAAAAGGACTGGGACAAAAGAAGAAAAGAAATATACAAAACAGCCATTGAACTCCAATACGGCACCCAGCCCCCTGAGCCTGAATTTCTCGATGTTGAGACGCTGTATGTTGCAAAAGATGTCTGCACTTACCTGATTCACACGGGAAAGAGGAACAACAGCATTTCTTTCAGAATGCAGGTTCTCATTCCTGCCAAGTATGAAGGAAAAATACCTTTCATCATTACAGGAGACCAGTGCTGGAAATATTTCATGAACAGAGATTATATCAACACCGCTCTGGATAACGGAATAGGCTGGGTATTCTTTGACAGAACTGAACTTGCGCACGATTTGCTGAAGGACAAGAGGCAGCAGGGACAACTCTTCAATATATATCCGGAATACTCATTCGGAGCCCTCGGCGCATGGGCGTGGGGCTATTCCAGATGTGTCGATGCACTCGAAAAGCTCAACTTGCCCGTCGACTTCAATTATCTCACTTTTACGGGTCACTCAAGAGGAGCCAAGACTTGCGCCCTTGCCGGAGCTTTGGACGAGAGAGCAAAAATTGTCAATCCGAATGAAACTTGTGCAGGTGCGTGCGGATGTTACAGAATCCATATGAAGGGAATTTATGAAACCGAAAAAGAGTGGCGGAGCGAAACGTTGAAGGATCTTTTGACATATTTTTCTTTCTGGATGGGTCCGGAAATGGAAAAGTATACCGAATGTGAAGATAAACTCCCGTTCGAC
>CADAXH010000047.1:3283-11644 GCA_902791785.1 uncultured Ruminococcus sp.
AGAACATTGTTTGTTTCAGAAGCAGCAGGTGACATTTGGTCAAATCCTGTAGGCTCATACATGACAACGATAGCATCCGGAGAAGTCTTCGATTTTCTTGGCGTTCCCGACAATGTTTACTGGTATTTCAGACCGGGATTTCATGGTCACGACTTGTCAGATGTCCAGATGCTGGTCAATGTCATAATGCACAAAAAGAATGGTGAAACAATAAGCTCAAGAATGTTCAAGCTTCCATTTGAAGAGCCAAACAGAATCTTCGACTGGAAGAATCCTAAAAAATAAACTGACACACAAAAAGGACTGTTCGACGAACAGTCCTTTTTGTGTTCAAAATCTAATCAGCAATTAAGCAATCTGCAAATCTTGTGGCTGAAAATCATGAAAATCAGGTCGAGAAGCCAAACAATTGTGAACCCGAAAAGAAGTCTGATAATACCAGCAACAATTTTGCCCTCTGAGAATCTGGTTATAAAGCCACATATCCAAGAAGTGATTGGGATGATAGCCAGAATCAGACTGACTATCCAAGCAAGACCAAAATAATCTTTCTTTGACTTTGCCATATTAGTTATCTCCTTTGCTCACGCAACTTGATATTCATATTATAAACGATTATTAACCATTTCACAACAAAAAAATGCCATTGTCGCCCAAAACTATTTTGTCATGAAATGCATTTTTTCTCTGGAGATATTCAGATAACTCTTTTCTCCGTTGAGTACTCTTCCAGTTTCCCTTATGAGTTCCTTTGTCACGAACACTCTCCTGTCCATCGTCGGCCCTCCCATATGAGGAATCAGCATGATGCCGGCATTGTTTCTAAGTATGCTGTCCATAGGCAGAGGCTCCTGTTCAAACACATCCAGTACTGCTCTGTATCCATTCTTCTCTACCGTTTTTACCAGTGCTTTCTCATCTAGCACACTTCCCCTTGATGTATTTACAAGAAGTGCTTCCCTTTTTATCTTTTCAAGATAGTCAAATGAAACTATGTGATAGTTTTCTTTGTTTTGTGCAAGCTGCAGGGATATAACATCACAATTTGAAAAAATGAAATCCATATCCTTTTTCTTGACACCGTATCTTTCGGCATCTTCATCGCTCATGTGCCTGGAATATACAAAAACTTCACACCTGAAAGGCTTGAGATAATCAAGCAGATATCTGGATACCGCACCAAATCCGACTATGCCGACTTTTTTGCCAATCAATCCTTCATTGTACCAGTTTTTTTCGTGCCATCCGTCATTCTGCATTTTATTCGTATAGTACGGGATTCTTCTCAAAGATGAAAGAATATAGCATATGACTCCTTCGGCAACAGAATCTGCATATATCTCATTGCCGCTCAAAACTGTTATTCCTTTGTCATATACACAGTCCGGTGTAAGATTGCCCACACTTCCGCCTGTATGTGCAATAACCTTCAGTTTGTCGCAGCATCCTACTGTTTTTTCGGAAAAGGGACCATCTCCCCAGCCCGTAATACATACATCTTTGTCGTTTAGTTTTTTGCACAGTTCTTCCTCGGACAGTCTCATTTCGCCTTCATTATATTCAACTTCTCCAAGTTCAGACAGCATTTTTTTTGCTTCTTCGTCAAAGAAAGAATCAAAAACATCGCCTTTCGGAATAGTTACTAATACTCTCATACGTCTTCCACCCAAACTTTAAATGATATCTCTTCTTTGTTTCCAATCTTCATTTTGTGTATTATTCTGCTCTTCTCAATGATTCCGCTTGGAGAAATAATCTCTTTTGCGTAAAAATCAAAAGAAGCTTTCATCTTTGATGTAAAGTCTTCAAAATCCATAACCAAAACACCATCTTCAACACGAACATTTCCTTTTTCTGACAATGTGAACGCATATTCAATCTCGGAAACATCCATTCCATAGAATTCGTCCTTAACTGTCAGTCCTTTTCCGCATAAATCAAATGTCCTGAATACACTTCCCTTACAGAGTTCATAACACAAACTCAGATCCAGTTTGACGTGATTATCCGACAACTCAACTATCTCTGCAAGCCTTTTTGTCTGAGCATTTCCGTTTATTATTGGAGCATTGTGAGAATATTTGCCAATGGTAAACGTTCTCTCCTCGCCTTTTATATATTGCTGATACCCGGGATCCGAAACAGGGATTTCCCCCTGATGAGCAAATATGAATGAACCCGAATCGAAATGAACGTGTCCCTCATTCCATTTCGCGACAGATAGACAAACCAGTATATCATCTTTGGAATAACCGGTTCTCATTACCACTGTGCCTGCGTTTTTTCTTGTTAATGGTCCGTAAACCACTTCAGTCTTATTAGTTTCTTCCTTTATTGCATCCATAAGCAAAAGAGAAGGTAGTCTGGCAGGATTAATTTTTCTTAAAAGAGACATTCCATAGTCTTTATTGAGCCATTTTGACAGCCTGTAGATTACATAGCTGTGAAACTGCATTTCTTCTTCAACATCACCCATCGGCGCAAGAATATCGCATCTTCCGGGGACCATTGTGTCGGTTATTGAATTAAATGCATCATTCAGCTCGTCCGAATAATCTTTGACACATTCTTCTTTGGAGAACATGGAAATATATTCTGTGATTGCATCGAGTGTAAATGAATCATACGCAGCCATTTCCGTAAATGGCATTTCGCCTTCTCTGGATCCTTTATATGCTCTGGCAATTTTCTTTACAACCTCGAGTATTTCATCGCAATGCTCATATCTTATGCATCTTGCAAGTGACAGTCCGGAAAAAGCCAATATGACCTGAATGTTATGAAGGAGTGTAACCTTGTTGTTTTCATCTGTCTGCTCATATTCTCTGAGCCATTCCAAAAAATGTTTGTCCAGAAATTCTTTGGATAACTGCCGAATTATGGTTTTTGAATCAGCTTTGAATACATTATTCAGATAGTACCTGGACACACACATTGCAAAATGTGCGGTTCCAAGATATGCATTTCTTCCAATTGCAAATTTGTCCCAGGCAAATGCCTTGATTATTTCGCTTTCCAGCATTCTTCTGGATTCTTCGTCATTATTCATGACATATCCGGAATACAGTGTGTCCCATCTCTCCCTAAGTGTCCATAACAGCCATATTGCATACGGGTACGGTTTGATATTCTCAACGATCACGGGCAGATCTTTATCCCAGCCATTTTCCACAGGAAGAGAAAAAACATATTTCTTTCTGATCCTGTAATAGTTGACAATAATCTCTTTTCTGTCCTTTTCAATGTCCAGTCTCTTTTTTAATTCCTTCAGATAGTCTGATGAATCATATGAAATGTCATTTGGTTTTATTTCTATGGCAGTCTTATCAAAAAAGTCGTACATGTGTTACTCCATGGGCGGTATTTCATATCTGTCAGTATTATACCATCATTGACTCTAAAATTACATTAGTATTGTTGCAATGATCATTGTAGTGTATAATTATGAATGAAAAAAGTATGATTTGGATGGTGTCGGTCATGAAAAAAATAGCAATTCTTGGATGCGAGAATTCACACGCTGATCAATTTCTGAATTTCATAAGAAGTGATGAAAAATATACTGATATCGAAGTAGTCGGCATTTTCAGTGAAGAAAAGGAAGCTGAAATCAAATTGTCCGAAAAACACAATGTTCCGATTCTTCCATCGGTTGATGCCGCAGTCGGGAAAATAGATGGTCTTATTGTGACCGCAAGAGACGGAAAGAATCACTTCCCATATGCCAAGAGCTATATCTCGGAAAACTTCCCGATGTTTATAGACAAACCAATAACATCTTCAGAAAAAGATGCAGTTGAATTCATGAGACTCTGCCGCAATGCAAAAGTCAGACTCACAGGTGGATCAAGCTGTGTACACACTGAAACAGTGCAAAATTTGAAACAGTCTGTTTTGAATAAAGTTGATGGCGAGACCATCGGTGGAAGCGTCCGCGGACCCGTCAGCATGCACAACAATTACGGAGATTTCTGGTTCTATGCTCAGCACGTAACCGAAATACTATGTGAAATATTCGGACGCTTCCCTGTTTCTGTTCATGCATTTGTAAATGGAAAGAAAAAGACTGTAGTATTCCGTTATGAGCAGTATGATATTACAGCTCTGTTCGTCGAAGACAATTATGTATATTCTGCTGAGCGAATGAGCGAAAAAGGAATTGAAGGCGGCACTTTCCCGGTCAACGGAAGCAGTACATGTTTTAAATCCGAATTTGATGAATTCTACGGACTGCTCTGCGGAGCTGCCCCGAGACTTTCAGAAGAAGAGTTTATTGCACCTGTATTTGTAATGAGCGCAATTGAGCGTTCTATGAACAGCGGGAAAGAAGAAATAGTTAACACAATTAATATTTGAAGGTGAAAATGAGAAAAATCAGAGTTGATTCTTTAACTGTCGAGATATTTGACACAAGAAAAGAAATGGGAGAGGCTGCGGCAAAAGACATTTGCCAAAGAATCAATTCCCTTCTGAAAACCAAATCTCATCTGAACATGATTTTCGCAGCAGCTCCTTCACAGAACGAAGTGCTCGAATCTCTGACTAAAATGGATGTTGACTGGTCAAAGATCAGTGCCTTCCACATGGATGAATATATTGGACTTAGTCCGGATGCTCCTCAGGGATTCGGCAATTTCCTGCGCAGTCGCATTTTTGATAAACTGCCATTTGCCAGTGTCAATTACATCAATCCAAGCGCGAAAGACCCTTATGAAGAAGCAAAGAGATATGGTGATTTGCTTTCCAAAAATCCAGTGGATATCGTTGTGATGGGGATCGGCGAAAACGGACACATCGCTTTCAATGATCCTCCGGTTGCAGACTTTTCCGACCCGTTGGTCGCAAAGGTTGTTCCGCTCGACCAGACCTGCCGCATGCAGCAGGTCCATGACGGATGCTTCAGTTCGATTGATGAAGTGCCTACTCATGCAATAACTCTTACGGTACCGACACTAATGAATGCTCCTTATGTTTTTTGCATTGTTCCGGCTCCAACCAAAGCTGATGCAGTTTTTGCAACAATTAATGGGAAAATAGAAAAGAGTGTCCCTTCAACAATATTAAGAACTCACAACAATGCAGTCATGTATCTTGATGCAGACAGTTCAAAGAGATTGAATATGTGATTTCAATGCATGTATAGTTTTTATCAAATAGTTGTCTGATTTGGCGAAAAAAAGAGTCCTGCGCATTTGTTTGCAAAGGACTCTTTCTATGCTTGAATCTATTATTTTTTGATCATTCCTGTCATTTCTTTATGCCATTCAATCCGGCTCCACATTCCTTTGAACTGAGGCCCGCAGAAATTGCTTGTTGCCATTCCCGCCCAACAGGCTGTTGAAACAGCAGTTTCAACTCCAAGACGGTTTAATTCTATTACCCAGTCCCAGCTTAATCCGGGCATGTCCTTGTAATCGACAATCGCCCAGCACTCGGTTGTGACAAGCGGCTTTCCGGATTTATGCGACCACTCCGCCAAAAGCTGAATCCCATCTACCAGACATTTGTCATAATATTCTTTGTTTGAAAGATATTCTTTTTCACCATTCATGACAAGGTTTTCATATCCTGTGTCATCAAAGCGTTCGTAATTATACCCTATCTTCTTATAGAAACCTGAAACAGTTGGCATCCATATGTGTGGCTCAAGAAAATCCAGACAGCTCACATCCATATCGAGTAATGTTCTTGAGTTTCCGACACATGAAAATGTGACCGGAATATCCGGATAATGTTTTTTCAATTCATCTGTTGCTCTTTTCATCCAGGATATACTTTTTTCATCACAAAATGTGAATCGTTCTCCGAGGAAAGGCGCCCAGTCCAACAGTGGCCATTCATTGCAAAAATCAACATACAAGATGTTGTCAAGCTCTCCCATTTCCTTAATATAGTCGAGAGTTTTTATCCATATTTCTGCGTGGGTTTCCGGAGTCCTTATTTCCATTTCCACATGACCTTTGTCCTGTCTGAACCATGTTGAAAGTCCTACCATTATATTGTGTTCTCGTGCACAACGAAGAAATGTTCTCAAAGTATCTTTCAGGCAAACAGTTGTTTCTTCCGATGCCCCCCAATCCTGTGTCGTCCATACGGGATTAAGTGTCCACTCTCTTTTTAAGTCTTTTGAGACAAGGTGGGGATATGCTTCTATTCTTACAGCATTGTATCCGCGCTCAACAAGCTCATTTAATGCTTTGTCCCAGTTGTCATATCCTCCGCCTGGCCAACGCCTTTCAAGCCACGAAAAATCCCACATTGCAATGGCAAAAGGAACATCTGTTTTGAATAATCTTTTTGCAGTTTCTTTTAACACATTTAGTACCTCTTCTGATTTAACTCCATGTGTATTATACCATGCAGTTGTTTTTCTGTTAACACAAAAATGCGTCATCTGCATAATTGAGAAGTAGAATTCAAAACAGATGATTGATATGTGCCAGCCCCTATGGTATCATGAATTATGGACACTTATTCTGTCAACCGCAAAAAGGTCGCAAGACCTCACAAGCAAGTAAAAAGTCAACGCAGAGATTCACCAAACAGTTAAAAGAGGTTAAATATATGATTGCAATTCACGGCGAAAGAGTCATTATAGAGAACTCTGTGCACCCTGCATGGATAGGAATTGAAAATGGCAAAATCGTGTTCGTTGGAGATGAAAAACCGGAGTCTGACACTTTTTATGATTTCAAAGACAAATATGTCTCACCGGGATTCATCGATCTTCACACTCATGGTGCAGGAGGCTTTGATTTCTTAAAAGAAGAACCAAACGGGATTATCCAGGGAACAAAATTGCAGATGGCTCACGGAGCAACAACCATTCTTCCAACAATATCTGCAGCTCCGTTTGATGACATGCGTCAGGCAGTTAAAAATATAGCCAATGCCATGGAAAACAAAGCTGAAAAGCCTAACATTCTCGGAGTTCACATGGAAGGTCCGTACCTTTCAAAAGCACAGTGCGGTGCTCAGTGCACAGATTATATAACCCCTCCGCTGCCTGAAGACTACAAAAAACTGATTGACGAGTACGGGGCATTTATCAGACGATGGACATATGCACCCGAAGAAGACAAAGACGGGACATTCTGTAAATATCTTTCGGACAACAATATTATTCCGTCAGCAGGACACACCAATGCGACTGAAGAAGACATGAAAGTTGCAATAAAAAACGGATGCAGCCTTGTAACACACATGTTCTGCTGTACATCAACTATCACGAGAAAAAATGGTTTCCGTTCACTTGGCGTAATTGAATCAGCATATCTGCATGATGAACTCTATGTTGAAATAATTGCAGACGGAAAACATCTTCCCCCGGATCTCATAAGAATGATTGTGAAAATAAAAGGAACATACAAAACCGCCCTTGTAACTGACAGTCTTCACATAGCATGTACAGATATCAAAGAAGGCTATATGAGCGGAACTCCTTTCATTGTTGAAGACGGAGTCTGTAAACTCAAAGACAGATCGGCGTTTGCCGGAAGCATAGCCACGATGGATACACTTGTCCGTGTTGTTAAAGACTGCGGATTCTCTGTTCAGGATGCTGTAACAATGGCCTGCAGGACTCCTGCAGCTATTCTGAATGTAAAAAAAGGCGTAATAAAAGAATCATATGATGCAGATATAATTGTATTTGACGATGACATCAATGTGAGCGATGTATTTGTCATGGGCAAAAAACTAATTTGAAAGGCGGTTTTTGTATGAGAAAACTGAATGTTGCCATTATAGGTCAGGGGCGCAGCGGAAGAAATATCCATGGTTCCTACTACCTGTCAGAAAACAACAAGTATTTCAATTTAAAGTATGTCGTGGATAAAGACCCGGTTTTGAGGGCAGACGCAGAAAAACGCTACCCGTTTGTCACCACGCTTTCAAGTTACAAAGAATTGTTCAAAATTAAAGATATAGACCTTGTGGTCAATGCCTCATATTCAGACGAACACTACGCTATCACCCTGGATCTGTTAAAGCACAAATTCAATGTTTTGAGCGAAAAGCCTTTTGCAGCAAACAGATATGAATGCGATGTACTCATAAATACTGCAAAAGAAAACGGTGTAATCCTGGCTCCTTTCCAGAATACTCAGACTTCCCCTTTCTATCTGGATGCTTTGCAGACAGCAAAATCAGGCATTCTGGGAGAAATAAAACAGGTATCAATCAGGTACAACTCACTCTCAAGACGCTGGGACTGGCAGACACTTCAGAAAAAACTTGGAGGCAGCGCATATAACACCGGTCCTCACCCGATCTGCATGGCGCTTGGATTTCTGGATTTTGAAAAAACTCGCTGCCGGCAGTATTTTCAACGGCCGGCTGGGCGATATCAACTTCACCACC